>CAZLTF010000001.1:0-1733 GCA_964562195.1 uncultured Bacteroidales bacterium
GTACAATTGATATGAAGATTGCATATCATTGGTAACATTCATATCAAGAAAAACTTTTTAAAATATTACTTCTCTCTGAAAAATCCGGAGAGAAGAATCGACTTTCATCGCCTCTGTTAGATCTTGTATCTCTTGAGTGCCTTGTTTGATAGTTCCCTCAAAACCAAGTAGATGTACAAGCCACATATATTCCGTAGGGACGCTTCCTACGGCGATATGAAAAATACCGGAATACAAATTATCAAGCAAAAAACGGGGAAACCGTCTTTCGTTTTCTTCCAGTTGTTTGTGAGCCTTTCTAAATTCAAAAGCAGCTTTTAGAAATTCCGAAAACTTTAATCTCGCCAATGCCCAGTGTGAATTTACTACTGCTTTACAGTATAAGTAATAAGGAGAATTTTCATCTCCTTGATCCAACCGGTCATATATTTTCTCGTGCCGTTTGTCATACTTCTCAAACAAAGTTTCATCTTCACTGATAAAAACTTTAAAAAACAACATATATGATTCCAAAAGGTATGGGATGTTATTATCAGGGTGCAGCTGCTTCTCAACGACAATCAGCCGTTCAGCCTCATCCAGACGTAAATCTATCAACGCATCATTGGCTTGTCTGCATCGGGCATCGAAAGAATAAGTGTATTGTCCGAAAACAGAAATGCTTCCTGATAAAAACAAAATTTGTATTACTGTATATAGTATGTACGAAACTACCTTCTTTGATAGTGTTTTGTCCCAAGCACTATATATGATGAATTTGCGGATTGTCATAGAAGTTTGTGTTATATCCGGAGAATAATATTATTAGTCTGTATAAAAATGTATCATATCCCGGATTGCTTTTTGACACACCTTGCAAAATGTATTTCCCGAAAAAGAACGCATCAGACAGTGTTGCTGTGGGCGATATATTCCTTTTTTGACATATCCTCCTCCTTCAAAAGCGCCGATTTTATTTTCGTATTGTGAAGTCCGGGGGGTGGGTACCGGTGTATCTTTGTCAAGCATTTTTTTCCATTTTTTATCAAAATCGGTCAAACTGGTGAGATTGGGTTCCCAAGGTTCTATGTTGCGAGGATACATCTCCTCAAAGTTATCATCATAACCATATTCGTCACCGAGTCCGGCAAAACCGTGACCAAATTCATGAACAAAAACTTTGGAGGCTTTCAGATTGCCATTGATACAAGTATTATAGAAATTGTATATAGCTCCTCCTCCGTATTTGTTTGTATTTATCAAAATAAAAATCTGATCATAGGGAGCGTTTGCCGCTACATCCCTTACTTTGTGAAAATCGGTAGTCATCAGATAGCGTTCGGTGTCAAATGTATAAAAAGACATATCCAATAAAGTATTCCTAAAAACACCTTCTTTCGGAATATCTACTCCGGACTCTCGCGACGGAGCTAATACTGCATGAATGTTAAATTTGTCTTTCATACTTGCATAAGGCTCATATTTGAAAAATTCAGTTGTAAAATACATACAATCATCAAAAAATTTTCCCATCTCTTCTTCCGTATAGCCTTCGGGAATGATTACAATATCAACTTTCTCTGCAGGATCACCCGAACTCAATGGCTCAAAAACAGGATATCTATGCAGCTGGTCTTCCCCTATGAAATAGTCAAAAGGATCATAATCATAGGTGAAGAAGAGTTGAAAGATTCCCGACTTTCGAACAAAGAATTCAATTCTTGTTTTCTTTTTGGGCAATGGCATCACTACGG
>CAZLTF010000002.1:0-8152 GCA_964562195.1 uncultured Bacteroidales bacterium
TAAAAAAAAGAAGTAAATATACATCATCATCTTACAAGTTAAAAGATGAAGACACCTCTGTGATTTTCAGCAGCCCCTAAGAAGACCAAAAATACAATAAAAAAAACCCGAATTGGTCAACGGGTTTTTATTGAATAAGAGAATTAGTGAAGTGATTACAAACATCTTAGGTATGGTTTTGTGTTTTAGCGATATTTCTAAATTTTATTTTTTAAATACATATCCATTTCTTTTTTTAGCCCAACGAAGGTATCATTAATGATTTCGGTAAGTTTTTCAATACTTTCCCTTCTTTTCTCCGCTGACATTGCCCCTGTCTCAATTTCTCTTGCAATATCAATGGCTTCGTTTACTTCAAACAGCGTAAATGTAGTTTTCAATTTATGAGCCAGTTCCTTCTCGGATTGAATATCATTGTCCGAATTAGCAACTGCCATTTTTTTCAAAACTGCAGGCACCGTATTAAGATAGATATCAACCATATCAAAAACTTCCTCAGAATCATTGTTGAAACTCTGATAGAGATACCCCAAACTATAGCGATTTTTTACCATCCTTCCGAAAATATGCAAGATGTTTCTCAAAATTTATGCCACAAATATATATACTTGCTGTTCAGCAATTTAATAAAAGATACACATAAAGAATTGTCTAAAAAATAGATTATTTGTACAATAATAAGAAAACAACAGGAGCCGGAGCGTCGGAAGTCCTTGACATTCTCTTTTTTCTTTTGATATTCGGTGATGCCTTTGTATCAGACAATTGGGGTCTGCTGAGAAATGGCAATATCACCACTTCAAAGATATACGGTACTACAAAGAAAAAGAGATGCCGTTTGACATCTCTTTTTCTTTGGAAGCAGGAAAAATTTACATTCCCATTCCACCTGTAATTTTGATAACTTCCCCGGTCACATAACTTGCCAGATCAGAAGCCAAGAAAAGACAAACGTCGGCAATATCTTGAGGTAAGCCCTCTCTGCGAAGCGGGATATTTTTAATCCACTCTTTGCGAACATCTTCGGGAAGCTTGTCTGTCATTGCCGTAGCGATAAATCCGGGAGCAACAGCATTTACACGAATATTTCTCGAACCCAATTCTTGTGCAATGGACTTTGTAAAACCAATAAGTCCGGCTTTGGAAGAAGAATAATTTGCTTGTCCTGCATTGCCATTTACGCCAACGATTGAACTCATATTGATGATAGCTCCGTGTTTTTGTTTAAGCATCACCATCTGTACGGCTTTTGTCATATTGAAAATGGATTTCAAATTGACATTAATGACCATATCCCAATCTTGCTCGGACATTCTCATCAACAATCCGTCGCGTGTAATGCCTGCATTATTGACCAAAATATCCACTGTTCCGAAGTCTTTGACGACTTCTTTGACCAGATTTTGCGAATCTTCAAAATCGGCAGCATTGGAGGCATAAGCCTTTCCTTTGACACCCAATTCTGCCAATTCTTTTTCCAAAGATTCGGTATTTTCATCCAAACGTATATCCGTAACTGCAATATTTGCACCTTCTTTGGCAAAGGTTAGGGCAATCGCCCTTCCTATTCCGCGAGCAGCACCTGTAATTATTGCTACTTTTCCTTCTAACATCTTTTTCATATCATTATATTTTTTTGCAAAAGTAATGAAAATTAAAAAATCAACAAATAAAAAAAACCATCCCTGATTGAGGGACGGTTTTTTTGAAAATTGTCTTTTGATATATCGTCTAATTTACCAATATATGAATATTATCAACTTCCCAAGTAGCAGAGCCGGAATCGGAACAGGTAAATTTATATGCAATATGGATTGTATTTCCAAAATATTCGGCAAGATCAATATCTCCCGAATCAACCCAAGTCCAAGAACCACTACTCCATGCAGCAGAATGTTCTATCCAAGTAGCGTTAGCCACATCTCCCTCATAATCGGTAGATATCATCAGTTTTAGTGGGTCTCCGGTGTAATTCTTGGCAGTTTGAAATTTCAATACAGCAGAGGTAGCATCCGAAAGATTTATGGCAGGAGATATCAACCAGTCTTCGTTGGCATGATTTCCCCCTTCATAACCTGTGACTTTTGCACAATTGCCGGGATGACCGTGAGAATCTATTTCCCACACTTGATCTCCCAAAACCGAAACTGTTTGCCAGTCTCCAAAACCCGCTTCAAAACCTTCAAGAATTGAAGCATTTCTAGGACCATTTAAATCTACATCATCAACATTTCTCAATAACAATTGAGGGTCGGAATCATACCTTCCCAAGATAGCAACTATGCTTCCATGACCTTGTGGCAACAATTTATTCGCAAAATCAGAATATCCGCTTGTACGAACAGGTATCATATTGCCTTGATCATCAACCAACATATGATTCTCCGTTTTGTGATTTGCCGAGTCGGCGTATGTAAAACCAAGCTCGGAAGTAGCAAACTGCACATTCTCAAGCTTCACCAGCGTAGATTGGTATTGATTGATCAAATTTCCTGCCTCTTCAATGGTTATTGTTTTGGGAGTAAGAGGTATCCCTGCATCAATTTTTACAATATTATTTTCCATAGAGAAATTTTGCAACTGCATAAGATCATGATACGCAGAGATCGTGACACCCTTGAGATAAATTCGTACGGAATCACCCACAAACAAACCGGAACCGCTATTAAAACCGGTAATTCCGCCGGTAGAATCTTGAAAAATTGCAGATTTATAAAGATTCCCACTTTGATCGTCGCCTGTCACTACTGCAAACAGAGAACTGTCTCCGTTGATTATATATTCTCCTTGTGAATAATACTTTAATTTCAGATCGGCAATACTTACTACCATGTCCGGATTGTAGGGTAAACTTTTCATAGGTGGATCGTCCAGTGTAGTATCCACACAAGAGAGAATACCGGTTAGCATTGCAAGCATCAAAAATGTCCTTTTCAAATATTGAATTGTCTTTTTCATTTTATATTTTTTTTATTATTTCTCGATTGTAATGATTAAAATCTAAAACTTACATTAAGGAAATATTGTCTTCCATATAAGTAAAATAATTTCTTTTTAAATTTCTCAGGGTGCTTAGCATCAAAACGATATTGATCATAGCCTCCCGTGACAATATTTTGATTATCCAAAACATTGCTTACGTTCAAACTTAGATTAATGTAATATTTGTGTTTTATTCTCCAAGACTTTCCTGCAAAAACATCCACCGTATAAGCTTGATTTGTCCCTGTTTTTTGTCTTAATATTTCACTTACCTCCTTTGCAACCTCTTCGTAATGAGGGGTATTCGGGTCTGCGAGATATTCAGGATTATTGACGATTGCTTCGGGAATATATCTTGTCTCTGCGATGGACAAATAAATATCATCCATATAATTCACATTTACTCCGGCAAACCAATATGTAGGTGCCCAATATTTAAGTCCTAATGAAGCAACGGTTTCCGGTCCTTGACCTAAATGATAACCTGATATTTGAACCTCATGATTTGTGATCGAAAAATCGGAAGCCGCATCTACAATAATATTCACTTCCGGACGATTTTGAAAAACCTGTATTCCTTTTGCTAAAACACCATATAGCGTCAAACCCGTCAACACCTCATACTCGGCTGCCAACTCAATTCCCGTATGGACCTTATCAATCCCCGTCATAAAAAAGTTTACAAAATTGCCATCAAAATCAAGATACATATAGCGTTGCTTAATGCTATTTTGAAAATCGGTATAGTAATACGTCAGCCTTGATTTGAAACGTGGGTAGCGGACAATATAGTTCACATCCAATGATTTGATAATTTCATTTTTTGAAATATCAACAAAACTTGTATTTTCGTCGCCAACAATATCATTTCTAACTCTCGGAGATGAAAAGATCTCTCTAAATTTTGGTGCTCTACTAAACAGAGAAGCATTTGCGGACAAAAAATGCCTACCCGACAATTTGTAAGTAAGACCACCAAGCAATGAATATCCCATCCGTGAAAACTTAGCGGAAGCACCCAAAGACCTATCGGGAAACTTACCGTTCTGCATATTCCCAATCCTGTAATGTGTATGATTATTTATATCTGTCGATACAAAAAAATCAAACTTTGAATAAGTAAAGTTTGCCATTGCATACAAGCTTTGCTCATTGGTAATAGAATTGTAATCATATCCAAATCTGTCTCCAACTTTTGCTTTGAACTCCGGATTGCGAATATCATTGTCTCTCAATTCAACCTTTGCAAACTTATCAATATCCAGCCAGAAATCAGCCCCGAGCAGATCATTAACGACCTTGTAATGAGCAGCATTGTGATAGACCACATGCATACCCCCATGAAGCGTAATATGCTCATTAACGGTATGAGTAATGGTATTGTGAAAGATTAACTCATTGTAATCATTGTGCTCTTCTTCTATCATATAAAGAGCACGTTTTAGTTTGTTTCCATCTTCGCCGGCAAACTCAGAAGACGAACGCCAGTTTGTATTATAAAACAAATCCCAATTTAGTTGTCCTCCGGTATTTTCCCATTTATAAATATTATCCTCATAATGAAGAGAATCATATTCTCCAAAATATGGCATATTTCGATAATAATCGGGACGAGGATCCGTACGTCCCAACCAAGACAATTTTGTTCTTACCGATTTGGCATGCGAAAACATAAGACTGGTAGAGAGTTTCGTCTTTTCATTAAAATAAAAATAATCGGTAAGTATCAGCTTCGGCTGATTGTAATTGCTTATGCGTGCATTTCTTTTTTTGCCATCTTGCCAGCCCCAATTTGGGTTGTAATAATTTGTTCCCGAAAGATCGTATGCTTCTTGAATCGAATGTCCGGGACTTCCGGCACGCTTCGGGGCATTAAAAACCACAAGGTTGAGGCTATGTTTTTCGGAAAATTGTTTTTCTACAGCAAGAAAATAGCTATACGCATCATAGAAAGTGCCTTCGACATAGCCTTCATTTGCCCAACGGCGGGAGGCGGATATCGTAAGCGCAAAGCCATTGTTAAGCATTCCGGTTGAGTGGGTGATCATCGCTCTATTGCGGTAACTACGATTGGCACTGGAATACACCAATTTGGTACCTTTGCGATACTTGGAAGCCCTTGCAGTAATATTGGTATATCCACCGAGATTGGAAGCGGCATAAGGATTGGCGACAATACCAACCGCTATCTCTTTGTCGCGCATCACATCATTTAATCCGCCCCATATTGACCAATAAGGTCGTCCGGTTTCCACATCATTGACAGGCATTCCGTTTATCATCACAGTCGTAAACTCAGATTGCAATCCTCGAATCTTAAAACGGGCTTTCCCAAAAGTATAACCCGCCGTAGAGACAAAAATGTCCTTGGAGGCTTGCAAAATACCGGACATATCTTGCGATTCTTCCTCCTCGTCCAATTCCTCCTCCGAAAGATTAATCACCGGCAACGGAATTCTTCCTTTGTGCACTTTGGTTGTGTCTTTTTGTGCTTTGACTTGCAGAAGCACTCCTCCGAGAAACAACAAAGTAATAAATAACCTCTTTTTCATATTTATAATATTAATTATTTTTCTTCTGCTTTTCACTCTAAGCAAAATATAAACAGAACAACAAAAGTACAATTATTATCAATCCACCAAGAAAAAATATATAGGTTTGCAAAATATATGGCAGGTATTTATATACATATCCCTTTTTGCACTAAAAAGTGCAACTATTGCAACTTCTATTCTATTGCATCACAGAAGTTTATCAATGGTTTTGAAACAGTATTGGCGAAGGAGATTAACGTCAAAAGAAAGCTGTTTGAGAACAAAATCATTACAAGTATTTACATTGGAGGAGGCACACCGAGCCTTTTATCCGTAAAGCAATTGGAATTTATCTTAAAAAATATTACAGAAAACTTCTCCATTGCCCCGAAAGTGGAAATAACTCTGGAAGCAAACCCATTGGATCTAACGACAAAATATCTGCATTCACTCAAGTCAATTGGTTTCAACCGTCTCAGTCTTGGAGTGCAATCTATGGATGACAAAATATTGCAATATCTAAGTCGCAATCATAGCGCCCGCAACTCATTGGAGGCAATCGAGAGAGTACAATCTTCCGGATTTACCAATTACACCATTGACCTCATTTTTGGAGTGCCGGGAATGACGGATCAATTGTGGAAAAATCAATTGCAAAAAGTCAAAGCTATGGGAATTCCGCATCTATCGGCTTATGCCCTTACCGTAGAAGAGAAAACAGCTTTGGATCTATTTATCCGGAGGAATACACTTCCCAAACCGGAAGAAGAAACACAGGCAAGGCAATTTGAAATACTTATGGACTGGGCAGAACAAACAGATTATGAGCACTATGAGATATCCAATCTGGCAATAAAAGGTTTTCGCTCGCAGCATAATTCGGCTTATTGGAAAAGAGAGGAGTATCTCGGATTGGGACCTTCGGCACATTCTTTTGAAAGAAAACATAGATGCTGGAATATTGCAAATAATCAAAAATATATCGAAGGAATAAAAAATGGAAACATGTTTTTTGATAAAGAAACATTAAGCAAAAAAGATATTTATAATGAACAGATACTGACCGGAATACGTACTCTCGAAGGAATAAATCTCAAAACAATCGAGCCTCAATATCGTGCCCATTTTCGCACCATCTCCGACACTCTGATCGAAAAAGATTTGATGAAATGTGAAGAAGATTATTTTCGCTTGACAAAGCGCGGTCGATTGCTGGCAGATGCCATTAGTAGCGAGTTGTTTTTGTGAAATTCAGATTTTTATTGATGTTATGATTATTTTGAAAACGATGGTCGATATGAATGCTTTATATATCTTTGCATTTTACTATAAAACATAGTATATGACATCAACAAAGTCATAAATATTAAAAAGAAAAGTAAGAAGTAAATTATGAAACGATTAACATTATTATTACTAAGCATACTGTTGATGTGGTCTTGTGGAGATTCAAGTGAAAAGTCAGGAGCATCAGAGAATGAAATTATTATTTTCTCCGCAGGAAGTCTGGCGATACCTTTCAAAGAGATGGCGAAGCATTATCAAAGCAGTCATCCCGAGACATCCATCAAATTTGAATTCTCGGGGAGTCGTACCGCTGCCCGCAAAGTAAGTGACCTGAAAAAAAAATGCGACATTATAGCTTCGGCGGATTATACGGTTATCGATGAGCTTTTGATTCCTGAATATGCTGCTTGGAATATTCATTTTGCTTCTAACGAAATGGCAATAGCATACACATCAAAATCCAAGTATGCCGATGATATAAATACCCACAATTGGTATTCGATTTTAAATAAAAAGGAGGTACATTTCGGACGCTCGGACCCGGATAGCGATCCTTGTGGTTATCGTACGGTGTTAAGTATGAAACTCGCCGAAAAGTATTACCAAAAAACCGGATTGGCAAATGAATTATTGGCTAAAGACAAGGAGTATATTCGCCCCAAAGAAACGGATTTACTTTCGTTGTTGGAGTCCGAAACCATTGATTATGTGTTTATCTATCGTTCAATCATAAAGCAACATAAACTTAGGCTGCTTGTTCTTCCTGATTCAATCAATCTGAAACTATCCTCATTAGCCCCTTATTATCAGACGGTTGACATCTCAATATCCGGCAAAAAACCGGGTGAAACGATCATCAAAAAAGGAGAGCCGATGATTTATGGAGTCACGATGATCAAAGATGCTCCCCATCCGGATAAAGCGCTTGATTTTCTGCAATTTATGTTAGGAGAAAAAGGAAGAATTATTATTGACCATAAGGGGCAAACCCCTCTCATCCCCAGTGCGACCGCAAGTTTTGACAATGTACCGGATATTCTCAAACCTTTTGCCCGCCCTTTATAATCTTGTATTCATTTAATTTTTGATACCGGCGAATATTGGCAAACGGGCTATGGTCTGCTGAAAATCACAGTAGTGCCTTCATTTTATAATTTGTGAGATGATGATGTATGAGTCCCGTCAAGGAGAATGCAATTTTCATAAAAAGAGTTATTTTGGCTTTGCTTGTTTTTTTTACTTGACCATAAATGCAGGACTATTTGTAAAAAGCTCTGATTTCCCTTGCATCTTACCATTGACACATCTATGTAACCCGTTCTTTTTCACGTGTTTGAGAGTTTTTTTCA
>CAZLTF010000003.1:0-5265 GCA_964562195.1 uncultured Bacteroidales bacterium
CTGGAAAATTAAACAATTGGACAAAATGATTGATCGCCTAAATGCTCAATTGGAAACAAAAAATGTAGAAATTGACAGTCTCCGCGGTGATCTTGAAAATCTTCATATTCAAGTGGCGGATCTGACCTCCAATATTCAATCTTTGGAAGATGCAAAACGCAAAACAGAAGAAGAATTGAAATTGAAAAATGAAAATCTCAACAAAGAGATTCTGATGAAAAATGAAGTTTGGTACACATTGGGGACCAAAAAGGAACTCTTGGCGGCGAATGTTATTAAAAAAGAAGGCGGATTTATCGGGATTGGCACCGTAGCAAAGTTAAAATCAAATTTTGATAAATCTATTTTTACGAAAGCAGACAAACGGGAACTGAAAACGATTGCCGCTCCGGGCAAAAAAGTTTATCTGATCACCGATCATCCCGAAGACTCCTATACATTTGTAGGTGAAGGAGATGACCGGAAATTGGAAATTACCGATCAAGAAAAATTCTGGTCTGTCTCCCGTTATTTGGTCTTGAGAATCAAATAAATTTTTTGAATAACAAAAGAAGCTTCATAATTTTTGTGAAGCTTCTTTTGGTTTTGTACAACTTTTTTTAATCTTTATTGTTTATCGATTAACAGGGTGGGTACACAAAACAAATAAATGATGAAGAACCTGATTTTAGAATAAATTTCGATACGGATGAAAATACGGAAAGCTCTTTTGATACTAAGCTTACTTCTAAGCATTCCTTTGGTTGAGCTGGCACAGAATAACTTTGATCTGAGCGGTACCATAAGAGATGCTGCTACCGGTGAAGAATTGATCGGAGCAACGGTCTATATTCAAGAATTGGAAAGGGGAGCGATCACAAATACGTATGGGTATTATTCGATCGGCATTCCGGCGGGAGAATATACGGTTATATTCAGGTTTGTGGGCTACAAAACAGAGCAACGTATTGTCAAGCATCAAAAAAATCAAAAAATCAACATTGAACTTTCGGTCTATGAGCAGCAACTCAATGAAGTGATAGTACATGGCGAACACGTACGGAGCAATGTTCAAAGCGGACAAATGGGAGTGGTAAAAATGAATATGAAGGAGATCGAATCCGTACCGGTGTTGTTTGGGGAGAAAGATATTCTCAAGACAATCCAGTTGATGCCGGGCGTCAGTGCCGGAAGCGAAGGAAGTTCCGGTTTTTATGTACGGGGAGGGAAATCAGATCAAAATTTGATTCTATTGGATGAAGCACCCGTGTACAATGCAGCCCACCTCTTGGGTTTTTTCTCTGTATTTAATTCGGATGCTTTGAAAGATGTCAAACTTTACAAAGCCGGTATCCCTTCACAATTTGCCGGTAGATTGTCATCCGTCTTGGATATTCATACCATCAATGGAAACCGGAAAGAGTATCACGCTACGGGAGGTATCGGACTGATCTCATCGAGAATTATGCTTGAAGGGCCCATCCAAAAAGACAAATCTTCTTTTGTGCTTTCCGCTCGTAGAACTTATGCAGACTGGGTTTACGGATTAGTACAAAAAGACTTCAGAGGCAATGCCTTGTATTTTTATGATCTCAATACCAAGCTCAATTTCAAACTCAATGATAACAACCGTATTTTTCTTTCCTACTACAATGGAAGAGATAAATTTGCTTTGGGAAAGATGGGATTTTCGTGGGGTAATAATACAGCAACGATCCGCTGGAATCACGTTTTCAATCCCAAATTATTCTCAAATACTTCCTTGATATACAGTGACTACAATTATGAAATAGGAGGGAGTTTTGGGACTACTTCGTTTGTCTTTGGCTCCGGTATCCGCGATGGACACCTCAAACAAGATTTTACATATTATCTGAATATGAATAATACGCTTCGATTTGGATTTAGTACGGATTATCATATTTTTTATCCAGGCAAAAAAGAAGTTGTTACAGAAGACACAATCACCGGTGTTTTATTGCAAAAAAACTTTGCCGTTGAGAATGGACTATACATTTCCGACGAACAGGAGATAGGGGCTTTGTGGAAAATAAAATATGGAATAAGGTTGTCCAATTTTAATCAAATCGGACCGGGTACGGTTTATGACTTTGACAATTTAGGCGCTATCATCGATTCAAGTGTTTATTCGGCAAATGAAATAATAAAATCCTATATGTATCCCGAACCCCGTTTTTCCATCCGGTATTTGTTGAGCGAAAACAGCTCTTTGAAAGCTTCCTATCACCGGACTGCTCAATATATACATTTATTGTCAGGGACTACATCCGACAGTCCGACCGACATCTGGGTTTCCAGTAGCAAAAATGTAAAACCAGGATTGTCCGATCAATATTCGTTGGGATATTTTCAAAATTTTAGAGACAATACGATCGAAACTTCTTTGGAAGTATATTACAAAGATATGTTTAATCAGATTGATTATAAAAATGGCGCCGATGTATTGTTCAATCCGCTGGTAGAGGGAGTATTGACGTATGGGAAAGCTTATTCCACAGGAATAGAATTGATGCTGAAAAAGAAGAACGGGAAACTGACAGGATGGGTGTCATACACGCTTGCCCGCACATTGAAATATTTTCCTGAAATCCAATCAAGCTGGTTCTCTGCGAGACAAAATCGTACCCATGATTTGGCGATAGTAGTCAACTATCACCTCAGCCGGCGATGGACTTTTTCCGGAACTTGGGTTTATTATACCGGCGATGCCGTTACGATGCCTGCCGGAGCTTACGCCGTGAGCGGCACATTAGTGCCTCTATATACCGAACGCAATGGCGGTAGAATGCCCGACTATCATCGTTTGGATATCGGAATCACCCTTCATGGCAAAAAGAAAAAAAGAATCCAATCCGATTGGAATCTGTCGATATACAATGTGTATGCACGCAAAAACGCCTATGCTATCTCTTTTGAAGAAAATCCGGAAAAACCGGGGACAATGCATGCAATTCAAACTTCTTTGTTCTCAATTATTCCTTCAATAAGTTGGAATTTTAAATTTTAATTAATTATTTTACTATGATGTCAATTGTCAATATGATAAAGAAAAAGCAAGCAGCACCGCTTGATTTCCGGCGATTGCTATTTCTCTTTTCGCTTCTTTGGGTCTTGGTGGCTTGTCAAGAAGAGATCGATTTAGACCTCGACATAAGCCAGCCTTTGCTTGTCATTGAATCCAATCTTACACTCACCCCCTACCGCAGCGGTGTGATGCTTAGCAAAACAGGTGGTTTTTATGAATTTGACAGCATCCAATTTGTCAATGATGCCGATGTGTTTATCTCGGATTCCTATGGCAATATCGATACTTTACAATTGTATTCCGACGGAATTTATACTTTTACAAAACCTTTCTTGGCACTTGGCGAAACCTATTACCTCAAAGTTGAATATGAAGGTCATACTTATACCGCATCCACTTATATTCCTACTACGGTGGCGCTTGACACGGTATTCTATCATTTTCAAGCAAATTTTGGACCGGGAAGCGGACCAAATAACGGAAGCAAGGATTCATTATTGGTATTGAATATTCAATTTGATGACGATGGCGATTATCATGATTATTACCACCTCTTGTTTTACAAAAATCATAAGTTCTATATGCATCCATATATAGGGCATTATGTGTTTGATGATGAGATGTTTAATGGTATTACATTTCCATTTCCCGTACGGCTGCCGGGATTTCAATCCTCCGACACGCTTGGGATTGAACTTCATCATATTACCAAAGAAACCTTTGATTATTACCGCACTCTCAACAATATCATCAGCAAACGTATGGGAGGAGGAACTCCTTACAATCCGTTGTCCAATATTCGCGGAGGTGCGTTGGGGTATTTTGGTGGATATGGGATGGATGGCAAAACTGTTGAATTAAAATAGGCTTCGCCAAAAAATCTTGCATTCATATCATCGCCAAAAAATACTTCGTGGCGGATAGCAAGTGAGAGGCTTGCAATATTTCTCGGGAAAGTTTCAAAATGGCGCAATATTTGACAATAAATTAATAATTATATATGAATTAATAAATTTTTACTAATTTTGCAACAAATTTTGAAGGGAATGAGGATAAAATTAATACTTTCGTTAGTATTATCAATGGTGAGCATCTTGGCATTTTCACAAGAAGAATTTTTTAAAGTTGAAAATGACACCATCGGGATGTCCCGTGGGGAGCAAGTTGCCTATATCATATACATACCGGAAGTGACACTGGACAGAACCGAGCACAATTGGAAAAAATTTTTCTCAAAAGTCTCCGCCATCCCCATCAAATACAAAACCAATGAGATACAAATCAAAAATGCAAAGCTGAGAGATATTACCGACAAGCCTGTCAATATCTATTCTTTGCTGATAAAACCGGATAATGACAGGGTAAAGATTATTGCATTCTTCGAAATAGATAGTATCTTTTTTACCCCATTCAAAACCCAAACGGTCGAAGATGAAAAGATAAACTACGGAATACAACATTTGCTCACCCGGTTTGCGCGCAATGAATATCTCTCCCTTCTCAAAGATAAGCTTTTTGAAGCCAAGAGTAGATTCAGGGTTTCCAATTCTCAACTCAATAAATTGGAAAGGGAAAACGAAAAAATATTAAAAGATAAAGCAAGTTTGAAGCTCAAAGTGAGAAGCAATAACACAGAGTTGCAAGGTCTTGAGAATGATAATACAAGATTGATTCAACAGATAGAGGAGAAAAAAAATGCCATTGCCGCAGTGCGCGATGACGATGAACTGTTTGAAATAGGAAAGAAACAGCTCAAAAGTCTGAAAAAAGAAAAGAAAAAAATCGATCGATCGATCGAAAAAATTACCAAGCTTAATATCTCTTATTCGATTAGAATCGAAAAATTGGAGAAAGAAATCAAACGCATCAAATCTCAAATAGAAAGGCTCGAGACAGAGGTGGATGTACGTAGTGAGAAAGTAACAGAGCTTAAAAATAAAATAGAAGATACTAAAAATTAGCTTGCTTTATCAATCGCATTATTTTTTGAACAAATTCCGGATAACGGTTTGATAAAATATTGGGATATAGTATTTTGTTAGCACCAAATCCCTTGTAAAAGTGGGCAATGCTTTCCACGTTGGAGCCTTCAAAATCCAATAATAGATTTCTGTTTTGATGTTCTTGAATAAAGCTGTCTAACAGAAAAAACATTGCTCGCAATTCTTTTCCTTTTTCATTGATTCCCGAGAATGCATATATCACATGCTTGTGGCTGTGAAAAAAAATAGCTCCGGCAA
>CAZLTF010000004.1:0-2162 GCA_964562195.1 uncultured Bacteroidales bacterium
TGATTTCAGGTAAATTCCGGTTGTGAATCTCCTTCCAAAATACAAAATGTGGAATATTTTATTTTGCCGCCGGCAATGGCATATTATTATCGCAAACGACATCCTGACTATCATCCATTGCCGCCATTCAGGGCTGACTGTCAGAGCACCAATAGCATTCCTATGCAATTTATTTATCCCGAAAACGGAACTACATTTTATATTCCACGGGGCTTGGACAGTATGCAAGAAGAGATTGTATTTCAGCTTACCCACGCACGCCCTTCTACAAAAATCTTTTGGCATATGGATGGTAATTATCTTGGATTTACCCGTAATAGTCATAAATTGGCACTTCGCCCCGGCACCGGAAAACACAAAATCAACGTTATAGATGAATCCGGAAATACGCTTTCGTTGAATATCGAAATTCTAAGCCGCTAAACAGACTCTGTAAAAAAACTCAAATACGTGAAATAGAATAAATTGAATAAATTTATCAAGAATGAGTCCTGTCAAAAAATAGCAGTCAAAAAATGGAGGCATTGCTATGATTTTAGCGGTCCCTAAATATCCTGAAAATCTTACTCCTTTACAAATCCTCATTTGCATTCAAAAATTTTCCCACTCAATCGACCCATATTACAAACCAACCTAAAAAGTCTATCAATTGCATAAAACATTAGACATACTTCGACAAAAACTTTATAATAACAACAATAAAATGTCTAACTTTGCACGCAACATTAATTATATTCTTATGAAAAAAATATTTCTTATCGCATTCGCAATTAGCATAGTAACTTCCAATATAGTATATGCCAAAAAGAACAAAAAAGAAGATAAAAAAGCAAAAGGAGACACGATTGCAGCATTGGTTTCTTCCTTGAAATTCAGAAACATAGGACCTTCACTCACTTCGGGAAGAATATCCGATTTTGCTTTTGACAATCAAGACCCGAACCGGTATTTTGTAGCTACTGCGGGAGGAGGAGTGTGGAAGACAGAAGACAATGGAACCACTTTTAGTCCGGTTTTTGACAACTATGGCTCTTACTCCACATCGTGCATCTTGATAGACCCGAAAAACCCGCAAATATTATGGCTTGGCACGGGAGAAAATAATGCACAGCGTTCGTTGTCCTATGGAGATGGTGTATATAAGAGCCTCGATGGAGGCAAATCATGGCAAAATATGGGACTGAAAGAAAGCCGGCAAATCGGTGATATCGTCATCGACCCACGCGATTCGGACGTAGTCTATGTAGCCGCAGAAGGTTCGGTCTGGGGACCGGGAGGTGACAGAGGATTGTACAAAACCGTAGATGGCGGCAAAACATGGAAAAAGATATTGGAGATCTCCGAAAATTCCGGTTGCAAAAATATTGCCATTGACAGTGTCGATCCGGACATCATTTATGTTAGCTCTTCCCAAAGAAGAAGACATGTGCATATCCGCATCGGGGGTGGAGATGAAGCCACCATCTACAAAACAACGGATGCCGGTGAAAATTGGCGAAAAATAAACAAAGGACTTCCAAGTACGGATCTCGGAGGAATTGACATTGCCATCTCTCCACAAGACCACAATGTCGTCTATGCAATCGTTGAAGCCGCCGAAGGCAAAGGAGGATTTTACCGTTCTACGGACAGGGGAGAGACATGGAACAGAATGAGTGGTCATAATACCAGCGGGCAGTATTTTTGTGAAATATATTGCGACCCTGTTCAGTTTGACAAACTCTATTCGGTGGATACGTATTCCAAATATTCCACCGACGGTGGAAAAACATGGAAAAACATCGGCAACAACAACCGGCACGTAGATGATCACGCCATCTGGATAGATCCCGCTAATACAAAGCATTTTTACATCGGAGGTGACGGCGGTGTCTATGAAACTTTCAATGCCGGAAAGACCTT
The DNA here is from genome assembly GCA_964562195.1 of uncultured Bacteroidales bacterium. GTDB lineage: Bacteria > Bacteroidota > Bacteroidia > Bacteroidales > S143-32 > S143-32. The sequence goes on from CAZLTF010000004.1 coordinate 1,903, forward strand.
TTTATTCAAAGTAAACCTGCCTGTAACACAATATTACAGAGTATCGGTGGACAATGCCAAGCCTTTTTACAATGTATATGGCGGCACACAAGACAACAACAGTATGGGAGGACCTTCCCAAAGCATCTACAGCGACGGAGTCCTGAATAGTGATTGGACAATAACACTCGGCGGAGACGGTTTCTGGCAAGCCATCGAAAAAGACAATCCCGACATCGTGTATTCCGCTTATCAATACGGCAATATCTACCGCTTTGACA
>CAZLTF010000005.1:0-1898 GCA_964562195.1 uncultured Bacteroidales bacterium
TGTAGTAAAGGTATGAGGACCTACCCAAGCAGTTGTAGAGCCACCGCCACAATCGGATTGTACATACCAATCATAAGTAGTAGATGAAGATAAGCCGGTAAGCGTGTAAGGATTTGTTCCTGCTGCTACCGTTGTCCCTGAACCTTGCGTAAAACCGGTTGGTCCGTACTCAATATTCCAAGCAGTAGCTGTACCATTCTCTGTCCATGCTAAATCAGCAGAAGTGGCAGTAATGCCAGAAACCGTTTGACTGGATGGATCAGGACAAGCTGGCGGAGCAGTTACATTTAAGGTATAATCTTCAAAACAAGCCCATGATCCGGTATAGCAAGGATTGGAAGGAGAAGTATTGCCAAGTCCAATGTCAGACCCACCGATACGAATTCTATGATGTCCCAAAGCGGCGGAAGCAGGAATAGAAATAGAGCCGTTGAAAGTAGTCGGATTATCACTGCTACTCTCACCCAGATATGTTTCTTCGTCAGCATCATCAAAATCAAGATCATCATTCCAATCAACCCAAGCCCATAAGTAATAGGTATAACCTGTTTCTAAAGTAATGTCAATAGCAAAAGACGTACTTTGCGGAGCGTCCGTAACTTGAGCGGTATAATCTCCGTAATGTCCTGGCTCATCACCCGTGTCATTATCTATTGTACCCATAGTCACATTGGTAATACCATCACCATCAACAGAAGTAGGTGCAGGAGTACAATATCCCGTATAGAAAGAACTCTTTGCCCATCCACTATAACTACCACCTCCACAATCGGCACGCACATACCAATCATATTCGGTATCGGCAGTCAAACCGGAAAGATTTACAGAAGTAGAAGTAGTTGAAGTACCGGAACCTGTCGGTTCTGCCATTGGAGCAACACCATAGGCATATTCCCAAGTAGTTTCACTACCACCGGCTGTCCAACTGATTGTTACCGATGTATATGTGAGATTGGATTCTGTCAAATCCGTTGGCTTAGTACAGGAAGGAGGAGCTGTAACATTTATCGTATAATCCTCTACCTCTCCGTAGGTAGTGGAACCACAAGGACTACCACAATCAGATCCACTGTATTTAATGCGGACACGCATAACGGTAGCTCCCAAAGTTGCTCCGGCCGGAACCGTAAATGAATAGGTCCCTTGACCACCATTTTCACTTTCACAAACAACATTTTCGTCAGCATCATCAAAATCGGAATCCTGATTCCAATCCACCCAGACTCCGAGATCATCAGAGCTGTATGAGTTTCCATTTGTTACGGTAATAGAAGCACTTTCTCCTTGATAGAGGTCGGTGGACAAAGCAGTATAATCGTGATATCCATCAGCAGTCGTTCCGGTATTATTAATGGAACCAAGCTCTACACCACTAATGTATTCATCATTACCACCATCGGCAGCACAATATTGCCCATAGGTGCTACCACTAAGCAGCAAGACAATCGATACGAATAAAAATTTTGTAATTTTCTTCATAATTAAAAAAAATTTAGTTAAACAATATATTAAATTATTAATTTTCAACACTTTATTAAGAACAGTCTTCTATATGAACTTGCAAAATTAATAATAATTTTATTCTTGACAAGTTTTTTCTCAAATTTCTTGTCTCAAAATGAGAAAAATAAAAATAAAACAGATTATCGTCGTTAAATCAGATAAAAAAACTATCATAATTTCTAAACCTTTTTATCATCTGAGAAAACTCCATTTTTCCGATTTTTTTTCAATATTCAATTGTTTCTTTTTGAAACTCAGCAACATAAAACCAACAAACCCAAAGTTCACCCTACTGTACAATATAGGTTTATCCCACGAAATCAGGGATACATTGACAAATTGATTCAAACGACTGCATCTAAAAGATAATAAGGGTAAAAAAAATAAAAAAAATC
>CAZLTF010000006.1:0-3585 GCA_964562195.1 uncultured Bacteroidales bacterium
ATTAAGATTAGAATAATGGGTCAAATGATAGTTTTGGTATGTTTTATGTTAGAATAGTGGTGAGATAATGAAGCTGTAAGCTTCGAGATATTTGTAATGATTTCCCTCAAAACGGGGACTTTTAAATATTTCAAAAGAATAACAAACACAGAGACTATGCAAATATTAGGAAATATTATCAAGAAGGCTTATGAATTGAGAAATCTGCCTGTCGAGCAAAAACGAAGGAAGAATATACCGGCAATAACACAGCAAAGAAGGACTTTGAAGAAACTGCTTCGCAAAGCCCAATATACCGCTTTCGGAGAGCATTATGATTTTCACAACATACTGAAAAGCAATACTTTTGTCAATGCATTTCAAAAGAAAGTTCCGGTATATGATTACCATAAGATGTATCAACAATGGTGGTATCGTGCACTGGACGGAGAGACATTTGTTTCTTGGCCTGGCAGGGTGAAGTATTTTGCTCTTACTTCGGGCACTTCGGAGGCTTCTTCAAAATATGTTCCGGTCACTTCGGACATGCTACGCTCTATCAAACGGGCAAGTATCCGTCAACTGATCAGCACCTCCAAGTATGATTTTCCAATGGATTTTTATCAAAAAGGGATGTTGATGATAGGAGGCTCTACCCACTTGCAATTTACGGGCAACTATTACGAAGGTGACTTATCAGGGATCACTGCCAGTCAATTGCCATTTTGGTTTCAACATTTTTATAAACCCGGAAAAAGAATCTCCAAAGAAAGAGATTGGCAAACCAAGCTCAATGAGATTGTCAAAAAAGCTCCCGAATGGGATATTGGCGTGATTGTTGGCGTTCCGGCATGGGTACAGATCATACTTGAAAAGATAATAGCTCACTATGGGCTAACAAATATACACGAAATATGGCCTAATCTTTCCGTTTATGTTCATTCGGGTGTCGCTTTCGGTCCGTATGTCAAAAGTTTTGAGAAGCTTTTTGGGAAAAAAGTGATTTATAATGAATCCTATCTTGCCTCCGAAGGATATATTGCCGTGCAAACCCGGATGGAAGGGAATATGGAATTGATATTGGACAATGGCATTTTCTTTGAATTTATTCCCTTTAATGATCAAAATTTTGATATGGATGGCAATATAATCTCGAATCCAGAAGTGCTTAGCATAAGAGAAGTGGAAGAAAATATAGACTATGCCATTTTGGTCTCTACCAATGCAGGAGCGTGGCGTTATATGATCGGAGATGTAATTCGATTTGTCAATAAAAAAGCCAATGAAATAATTATTACCGGCAGGACAAAACATTTCCTTAGTCTTGTAGGAGAACATCTTTCGGTCGATAATATGAATCGTGCTATTGAGCTATTGGAACAAGAGATGGGAATCGAAATCAGAGAGTTTACGGTCGCCGGTTTCTCGTATGAAACCCGCTTTGCTCATCGTTGGTATCTGAGTTCAAATGATGAATTTGATGTCCGGCGCGCTGCGCAAATTATTGACAAACATTTGAAAATACTAAATGATGATTATCGTGTTGAGCGTTTGGAAGCGCTCAAAGAAATTTTTGTCGAAAGACTGAGTATCAAAGCATTTGAAGGCTGGATGAAGATGAAGGGAAAGGAAGGCGGCGCACACAAATTTCCTCGTGTGATGAAAGGAAAGATGTATGAAGAATGGAAGAAATATTTATCGGAGAATTGTAAAGAATAATCAATGGGTGTTTTTGTTGAAGGATATTTATGGGGGCTGTCATTGGCATTTTTGCTGGGACCTGCATTTTTTGCATTGATACAAACGAGTATTCAACGAAGTTTCAAGTATGGATTTTTGATGGCTTTCGGCATCTTCCTGAGTGATGTTATTGCAGTTGCCCTTGTATATTTTGGTGCTACGCAGATTTTGGGCGAAGACCCGCGTCAAAACATTTATTTTAGTATTATCGGTGGCATCGTGATGGTGATTTTCGGAAGTATCACGGCAGTCAAAAAAGACGAATCCAAACGGGAACAAGAAGAAGGAAGAGAATTTGCAAAAGGTCCTTCCAGACCCATCGTATATATCTCCAAAGGCTTCTTTATGAATTTTTTTAATCCTGGAATGTGGTTTTTTTGGATGACGGTTGCCGTATCGATCACCGCACGTTTCGGCTCGCACAATCTCTCCGCACTTATTTTCCTTTCGGGAATGCTGGTCTCTGTTTTCTCTACCGACACTTTTAAATGTTTTATTTCACACAAAATAAAACCATGGATGAAACCCCGTATTATGATCTGGATGAATCGTATCGTCGGAGTAGTCCTGATATTATTTGGTATTTACTTGATATTGAATGTGATGATTGATATTTCACAGTTTATTCCTGCCTAATTTTTATCTCTTTTCGTTGCGGATACCGGAGACTGATTAAATCACGGATTTCTGCATCATTTGCAGTACGAAATATATCTATTGATCGTGCTTTGAGAAGAACACCATATTTGAAAAGTAATTTTGGACAAGGAGATGTGTTGTGATCTGTTGGCATGTGTTAGACAAAACAAGCATAATCGAAATGCCAAAATGCATAAAAAAATGAAGAATAGCAAATACCCGTAACAACAATCGGAGGAAAAATAAAAGGGCAGTTAATTATTTTAACTACCCTTTTGAATATAAAGAATACAAATTCAATTAGAATACAAAGCGTAAACCGATCTGAGCCTGCCATCTGGAAAGCAAGCTATAATCTTCCGAGAATGTATTTTTCAGAGTCGGGTCAAAAGAATATACAGGAGATCCGTCATCGGCAACAAACACCCCTACCGGCTGTCTATTGGTCGGCAAATGAATTACTCCCCAATTGGAGTTAATCAGATTTCCAAGATTCAAAATATTGAGACTGAATTCTAATTTTTTTCCATTGGAGAAGCTATAAGATTGAGCTGCTTTGAGATCAATATGAGTTCTCCATGGGCTAAGGATAGCATATCTTTCCATATATTCACCTTGATGTGTACTTAGATACGGATCTTGTTTTACAAATTCTTTGTAAGCCTCTCTTTGTGTATTTTGTGCTGCTTCGTCTGCTCCGCTAAATTGCATTTTTGCAAATTCATCATCTTTTGGGATATAGATCAAGTCATTTAGACCGGAGCCATCACCATTGATATCTCCCGAATAGGTGTATGAGAATCTGCCTCCTTGTGCCATTTCAAAATAGGTTGAAAGCAAAGTTCCCCAATTACCGAATGTCCAAGTTTTGGTCAAGAAACCAACAAAACGATGTTTGTCACCATAGAGAGAATGAGCCAAATTGACTTGATTTACATTTCCCAGAGCCGGATTTCTCATCCAAGCGTCGCCGGTGATTTCCGCTTCAATAGAGTTGGCATCACGGGAATCCATATAATTGTAAGCGATACTTCCGGACAATCCATGATTAAATGATTTTTGCAATTTGAAGGTCAAATAGTAGGAGTATCCTTGATTCGTATTGGTAAACGTATAGGCACTGGTAGGAATTCCAAAATCAGGCATCACAGCATAATCTTCGCTGGTATAAACAGCACGTTGGTCGATTTCACTATTCAGCGTACCGCTTGGATTTCCAAGTCCATA
>CAZLTF010000007.1:0-2328 GCA_964562195.1 uncultured Bacteroidales bacterium
TAATGCTCAAGATGCGAGGTAGTCCCGAATTGATCATCGGTCTCGGAATGCTCAATCCATTGCAAGTATTCCGAACCGGAAGTCTGATAATGTTTGATCCCGAATTGACTGTGATGGGACCCGTGTCTTATTACATTCTGGATACCATAAATAGAAATTTGTTTATTGTCTTTGCCATCGCTTATCCGATTGTCTTGGGAGCTGTTTTTGCCTTCTTTGGCAATCGATTATTCAACCGAAAAGATGTTGTATGATGAATACAAAATACATATACGGCTTTATTGTCATATCATTAGGATTCTTGTTGTCTTGTGACAATCAGACAGATGAAAATCCTCTATCGGGTATTTTTCCCCATTTGCCGGATACGACTCATCTCAAAGAACTTGTCAATTTTTTGGAAGAAGACCAGATTGACTCTATTATTTCTCAGCCAAAAACAGATAGCATCGATCGTCTTACTGCTATTTATCCTGTATTAAATCCCAAAGATGATGTACGCAAAGTGATTTTGGATGCCAGCTATTTACCCGGAATTAACGTTGAGTATGCTGATTTCAGAGGTTCTGTTTTTCGCTCTGCGAAATGTCCTGATAGCCATTTTTCGCATACGGATTTTCGTACCGCAGATGTGCGCTGGACACACTTTGACAATTCGGATATGACTTATAGCGATTTTAGTCAATCCAAACTTTTTCATGTGCATGTAAATCATACAGACCTATCCTATTCGGATTTTCAAGGTGCCAATATGTTTGGAATGGAAGGACATCACGCCACACTTAGAGAATGCGTTTTTTCCAATGCTTTGATGAAAGATTCGGAATTTTTGGACTCGGATTTTACGGGTTCTACGTTTATTCATGTCAAATTGTTTAGAGCTGTTTTGAAAAACTCCGTATTAGACTCTTGCGATATGTCGTATTGTGATTTTACGGGTGCACGAATGGAAAATGCAAGTTTTGTTCACACACGACTATGGGAAGCCAATATGCAAGGATCTCATTTGCAAGGAGCGGATTTTACGGGAGCGGATCTCAAAGCAGTGAATTTTTTTGGTGCCAATTTTGAAAATACAAATTTTAAAGGCGCTTTCAACATTCCGGATGTTATCCGGAAAATGATGGATGAAAAAGGCTTGGTAACAGGTAGTTGGCAAGATGCTGGCAATAGTTCATATTAAACCGGATAGTATGAAAATATCAAAAAAATGGAAATTGCAATGGATACTTTTACTCCTGTTTGAAGGGATGATAATAGGGGTGTATGCTCAAAAAACACAAAAATATATTCTGGACACCACGAGCAGCCGCTTGTTTTGGAAATGTGATATTCACAATGGATTTATCAAAATGAAATCGGGACAATTGACCTTGTCCGGTGAAGAAATTATGTCCGGCAAGATAGTAGCGGATATGAACACAATCCAAGATATAGATATTGACTACGACCTGATGCGTCAAACACTGGAAAACATCCTCAAATCTCCTGAATTTTTTGATGTGCAAAATTTTCCCGAATCCTATTTCGTACTAGACAAAAGTGAGAAAATAACAGACAATACCTATCACGTTGATGGAGATCTTACGATTTTGGGCGGAGATATTTGTGTTTCTTTTGATGTAGAATTGTCCTTTCCGGAGAAAAACAAACTGTTGATCAAATCCAGTGTCTTTAAAGTTGATAGGACGAAATACGGTATCCGGCTTTACTCTTCCAAATATCCGAATAACAAAGATAACCCACAGGAATTTGTAGTTCCCGACGAGATGCTTCTTTATGTAGAACTGTCTTTTTTCTTCGTTGAAGAATAATCTATTGCTCCGTATAATCGCAGGGTGTCAAATTCATTCTGTTTTCTGTGAGTTGATTTATTCCGGATTTTAATATTGAAAATTTTATGTGATTTATTCTTTTTCACGTGTTTGAAGGGTTTTTAGCAAGTACTAAAGTAGAGTTCACTCATCCATTGGGTATGATGAAACATCAATCGCAAATCGATGTCATCAGGATAAAACAAAGCAGGCTTCCAGCCCTTGATCATCAGGCATTATACCCTTGAATAAGTTTTTGTGAAAAAAACACGGTGATATAAGATTTTGTTTTACATTTGCAAAGAATTTTGTAAGAACAAATTTTAAACAAGAATAGTGACAATATTTGCTATTGGATGTAAGAAATAAAATAAAATTAGAGATATGAAGTTTATTATTTCTGCGAAAGCACTACGAAACAATTTACAGGCTGTATTGGGGATTATGAATAGTAGCAATACAATGCCGATTTTGGATGATTTTCTATTTGAGCTACAAGGTGAGAATCTGACTA
>CAZLTF010000008.1:0-1558 GCA_964562195.1 uncultured Bacteroidales bacterium
ACCCATGGGTGGAGCCATCAAAAGTTGTCTTACATTGTCTGCAAAGACGGAAATGGCTTTTTCGTCGGCTTTCTCTTTGAGCATCGCTCTCATTTCGGTTTCCAAAGAGGGCTGAAGCAGACGCTTATAACTATCCGTCAAAGCTTTTTGTACCTGTGCCGAAGAAGCATTCTCATTTTTGATGAAAATACGGGTCAAAATTTGCATCGCTTGATCTATGTCAGGTTCTATTTTTACTCGAAGTATTTTTTCATTCTCACCTCTCAATATTGCCAAAACACGATGAGATGCAGCATGCGAAATCTTCTCCGAATGATCAAAATAGGTTTTGTATTTGACTCCTTCTTGTTCTTTTTTCTTGATAACTTTGGAGGTCAGATAAGCACGCGTCTCAAACAGTCTTCTCATTTTTCGTCTCGTATAGGCGTGTTCATTGACCCATTCGGCAATGATATTTCTTGCTCCTTCCAGTGCTTGTTCAATATTCTCGACTTCTTTTTCCGGATTTAGATAGTGTTCCGCCAATGTTTCTATATCCGCATGGGACTGCACCATGAGTTGTTTGGCAAGCGGCTCAAGTCCTTGTTCGCGGGCTTTGGTTGCTTTTGTTTTACGTTTGGGTTTGAATGGTAAGTAGATGTCTTCCAGCTCATTGATGTCTTTCGCTTGTGTCAATCTCTCTCTAAGCTCCGCATTGAGCTTGCCTTGTTCGTCGATGGTTTGTAAAATAAAATCCCGCCTTCTTTCCAGCTCCTTGATCCGGTTTAATTCATCCCTGATTTGCATGATCTGAACTTCGTTCAAATCCCCGCTTTTTTCTTTACGATAACGGGCAATAAATGGAATCGTAGCACCTTCTTCAAGTAAAAGAACTACATTGAATACTTGGGTTTCGCTAAAACCGAGATTCCGGGCAATAATCTTAAAATATTCATTCATGGTGTTACAATATTGATAATCGCTATTTGTATGTTGTTATTACAAGGTCTGCTGAAAATCACAGAAGTGTCTTCATTTTTTATTTTGTGAAATGATGATGCATATTTATACTTCGAATTGAACAAGTTAGAAAAGGGAGCTGCTTCTGTAGAATGAAAATACCTTTTTTGAGAATAAAAGATATGCAGGACTTTTTGGAAGAAGTTCTGATTTTTCTTGTGTTTTATTATTGAAACATTTATGCAATTCATTCTCTTTCACGTGTTTGAGGTTTTTTTTGGCGAGCTCTATTCTACTTCTATCAGTTTGTCCAATACTTCGTGAAGTTTGTTACCTCTCAACTTTTTGTCAATAATAATTCCTTCGGGATCAATCAAAAAATTAGCAGGAATGGAATTGACGGCATAGAGATCGGAGGCGGCATTGTTCCAGCCTCGCAGGTCAGAAACATGATGCCATGTCAAATGATCTTTCTCGATGGCGCGCAACCAAGACTCCTTTTTTTCATCCAAAGAAACCCCCAAAATATCAAAACCTCCATCATGAAATTTTTGATAAGCGGCTACAATATTTGGATTTTCAGCCCGGCAAGGGCTACACCAAGAAGCCCAAAAGTCAA
>CAZLTF010000009.1:0-2101 GCA_964562195.1 uncultured Bacteroidales bacterium
TTGAACTAATTGATATGATGCGCTATCAATTTATGAAATAGTGAATTTTAAGTAATATTCTGGTATTCTTGTATCTATGGCCTGCTAAAAAACTATCAAATCGTGAAAGATTATGAGTGACGTAAAAATGTCTGTTGTTAATAATCTTAAAAATTATTTTTCTCAATATGTTGTTTCTTATTCCTGCACACGACTTATGATATCTTCGTATTCTTTTTCGGAGAAATCAGGAATGTTTATCCAGTCTGCAAGAGCCTCAAAAGTGCTGAATATCTTTACGCTGAAAGGTTGATTTTTTATCGAATCCTCAAATATGTGGGACAATACAACTTGATCCGGTGTGTTTGTATAGAGGGCTATTAGTCTGTTGCCCGGAAAATTGTTTTGTTTCATTTGTTGTGATGCATATTCCATTATTTGATGCTCAATAGTCTTATCCGTGAGTTTTCGAATGTCAAAAATAGAATATTTCGTACGTGTGGAGATACCTTTGGTAATTATATAATTTATCACACCATCAACGTCCACCTTGTCAAGCGTCTCATGAAAAACGTAAATAACAGTTTCTTTTTCTTGTAATAGTATGGTGTTAAACATATAATTTGCTACAAATATTATTTTATCATCCTTAACATTGCGAAAGATAGAATGTTGTAGGTTGAAATGTTAATAAATGTTAAAATTATTGTAGCTGTTTGAAAATGCTTTACTTTTGTGATATCAAAATGATATTAAAATAATTATAAAAAAACAAGTGTTATGAAAAATGAAAAAAGTGTCAAAGGTGTTAATGGTTTTGTGATGTTATTTGTGGTTTTTGTGATGATGGTAGTGCCGGCTATCCTCATTTTTACAACCAAAATTCCGGTCTTAATGATTCTTATATTACTTGCTATGTTAATGGTTCCGGGCTTCTCCATTGTAAATCCGAATGAGTCAGTAGTCTTATTGCTTTTTGGAAAATACAAAGGAAGTATATTGGAAAATGGTTTTTGGTGGGTCAATCCATTGATGAAGAAGAAAAAAATCTCATTGAGAGCGAGAAATCTGAATAGTGATCCGATCAAGGTGAATGATAAAATCGGGAATCCGATTATGATCGGTGCGGTCTTGGTTTGGAAAGTTTCCGATACATTCAAAGCGGCATTTGATGTGGATGATTATTTACATTTTGTGATTATTCAGACGGAGGCAGCCGTACGCAAATTGGCAGGGATGTATCCTTATGATAATCTGGAAGACGAAAAAGCTCATTTGACCCTGCGCGACGGCGGTGAGGAAGTCAATAAACAATTGGAAACGGAAATTGCCAATCGTTTGGCGATTGCTGGTATTGAAGTTCTTGAAGCACGTATCAATTACTTGGCTTATGCAACGGAAATTGCATCCGCGATGCTCAAACGTCAACAAGCAGTAGCCATTATTGCCGCAAGAACCAAAATCGTGGAGGGTGCGGTAAGTATGGTCGAAATGGCATTGGAACAGCTTTCCCAAAAAGAAATCGTAAATCTCGACGAAGAACGCAAAGCCCAGATGGTAAGCAACTTAATGGTCGTATTGACCTCCGACAAAGACGTAGCTCCTATCGTGAATACGGGCTCGATGTACTAAGCCTTCCCTTTAATAATATGGATGGATTTGATTGAAATTTAAATTGTATTAAATGATCTTGGATTATGAAAGAATATAAAGTGATAAGAGTTGTAAATTATTGGTCTGCAAGCAGGTTTTTGAAACAGTTGGAAGAAACCTTAAACAAAAAAGTAAAAGAAGGATGGATTGTTGATGAGACGAAGATTGTACATTCCAATTTAGCATATATTGTTTTGTCCAAATTGAAAAATGCGTATTAATGGACTTGTATGTAGAAAACCAGCGTTTGCCAAAGTGGATTTTATTTTTGATGCTTCCCGGATTCTTGGTGGGCTTTGTCATTGTCGGGTCTATGCTGTATGTCAACGGTCAAAAAATCGAACAAGGGACAGGGGATATTGCTCAACAAAATGAAAACTGGCAAGCCTTGTGGATAATGTTGATAGTGAATGTTGTGTCTGTGTTGTTTTATTTATGGGTCGCATTGCAGACTCGTGTCAAGAGTGAT
>CAZLTF010000010.1:0-3802 GCA_964562195.1 uncultured Bacteroidales bacterium
CTGATGGTTAAATGATATGATGATGAATAAAAATATACGGTATTCGGTTCGCTTGGCATACGATGGTGCAGCTTATCACGGCTGGCAAATACAAGAAAATGCCTATAGTGTACAAGCAGAAATAACCGCTTGTATAAAAAAGCTCTTGGGGACGGATGTTTCTGTGATAGGCTGTGGAAGAACAGATAAGGGGGTTCATGCCAAAGAATTTTATCTCCATTTTGATCTTCCAAAGCCACTTGCTATGGAAGAGGATAAATTTTTGTATAAATGCAATGCCATTTTGCCGAAGGATATTGTTTTTTATGAAATAAAACTTGTCCGGAAGGAGTGGCATGCGCGTTTTTCCGCTCTCTCCCGCTCTTACGAATATCATCTTCATACTCACAAATCTGCTTTTCTTAATCAATATTCCTTTTTTTATCCGTTTGAGGTGGATGTACCAAAGATGAATGAGGCTGCCAAGATTCTATTTGAATACATTGATTTTTCTTCTTTTTCCAAAAGTAAAACCCAAACAAAGACCAATGATTGTAAGATAATGGAAGCTTATTGGGAAAGAACCGGCGGACAACTTGTTTTTCATATTACGGCAGACCGTTTTTTGCGAAATATGGTACGTGCTATTGTAGGGACACTTCTGGAAGTGGGCAAAGGAAGGTTATCTCAGGAAGAGTTTAGACAAATTATTGAATCCAAAAATCGTAGCAATGCCGGAATGTCTGTACCCGGAAATGCCTTATTTCTTACAAAAATTATGTATCCCGAAAACTAATTTGCAATGCTACAGTTGATTGATATTTCAAAAAACTTAGGCAATTTTCAATTGCAAAACATCAATCTTGATGTTCGTGAGGGAGAATACCTGAGCTTGATAGGAGCTTCCGGCTCGGGAAAGTCATTACTCTTTGAACTAATTGCCGGTTTGCTCACTCCCGACCGGGGGAAAATACTTTTTCAAGACAAAGATATTACATTTGTATCTGCTCAAAATCGCCCGATAGGCATCGTATTTCAAGAATCATCTGTTTTTCCACATCTTACTGTATCACAGAATATTGAATATCCATTAAAGAATAAAAAATTAACTCGCTCGCGTCGCAATGAGATTGTTCGTCAGCTCGCATACGATATGGAAATAGAGAATCTTTTAACACAAAATGCCGCCAGTCTCTCCGGAGGTGAAAAACAACGACTTGCTTTGGCTCGCGTCTTAGCTTACGATCCTCCTCTTATTCTTCTTGATGAACCTTTGTCTGCATTGGATGATGAATTGAAAGCCGGCATTCGCCGTTTGCTCAAAAAAATTCACCAAGAAGGGAAAACCATTCTTCATATTTCGCATGATATCCGGAATGCAAGTTTACTTTCGGACCGGCAAGTGTTTATTCAAAATGGCAAAATTTTTTCGCATCAATAATGGTATATTGATGTAAATAGGGTCTGTGCAACGAAAACACCTTTCTTTGAGAAAAAATATATGAAGGACTTTTTGTTGGAATTGATATCTTAGTACAATTTATTCTTTTTCAGGTGTTTGAGCGTTTTTCGGTAGTCCTTCAGTGAACAATATAAAACTTGTTTCGTGTTCATTAAATTTCCATAAAAAGAACTTATATACAAGCATGGAGAGCAAAAAGGAAGCGGTCGATCAACAGATAAACCGGCTATTGCTCAAACAAAATGGAATAAATTTGCAAGTGATAAAAAAAAATCTGTACTTTTGCATCAAACACAGAGAGATGAAAATATGTATAATCGGTGCGGGAGCTTTGGGGACAGCTCTCGGGAATGTTATCGCAGCAAAAAATGATAATGATGTCACCTTATGGTCTATCGAAGAGGATGTCGTCCGGGATATTTCCGGAATGCATCATAATCATAAATACTTTCCGGGTGTATTGTTAAACAAAAACCTAAAAGCTACCGGAGATGTAAGGGTGATGACGGGGGTAGATGTTTTGTTTTTGGCAGTTCCTTCTTCTGTGATACCCGGGTTTATTCAAAAAAACAAAAAATTAATATCGCGTGAGACTCTTGTTGTCAATCTTGCCAAAGGTTTTGGTCCCAACAAAGAGACATTGGTTGAGACGTTGGAAGAAATTCTTCCCGACAACCCAATCGGGACACTCAAAGGTCCCAGTTTTGCAAGGGATATTATCAACAATGTCCCTACTGCTTTCACCTATGGTGTAAAAGATAAACAATATCGCAAGATTATCAAAGAATTGTTTAAAAAAACGACGATCTATCTTGATTTTACAAAAGAAGTGGTGAGTGTTGAGCTGGTAAGTATTTTGAAAAATATTTATGCAGTCTCGATGGGTATTGCGGATGCTCATTTTGATTCCCCCAATCTTCGTTTTTTGTTTTTGACCAAGGCGTTTCGTGAGATGCGTTCTATATTGAAAGAATTGGGAGGTGACGAAGAAGTATTGTTTAAATATTGTGGATTTGGAGATTTTGCATTAACGGCACTTAACGATTTGAGCCGCAACAGGACGCTGGGTCTCCTTATCGGAAAAGGATTTTTCACTAAGGATAACGTCAATAATGTCGTATTGGAAGGGCGTTTGGCGACCGAAGTATTTTACAATAAAATGTGTGATATCGAAGGAGAAAACTCAAAATATCCTATTGTGAAAGAGCTTTATTATGTTTTTGATGGGAAAAATGATATTTCCAAATTTGTTCACCGAATCATTCGATAATAAAAATCAATCTTTCCGGCTGCCTTTTTTGATAACATCAATAAATTGCCGGGCGAGAACGTGATAATCATGGTGTTTGACAACAAATTGCCTTCCATTTTCTCCTTTTTGCTTCAATTCACCCGGAGATAATGAAAGTAGTTCTTGAATCGCTTTGACGATGGCATCCGGATTTTCCGGTTCTATGTCAATACCACAACCTACTTCTTTTACAACATTATTACCCGCATTGATAGCTTGAATTATTGGTTTTCCTGCCATCATATAGTCTATTAACTTATTGGGTGATATGCCAAAACGAAACAAGGGTTGATATTGCAATCCTATATACAAAAAATCGAACATGCTTAACAGTGCAGGTATTTCTTGTTTGTGTACTGCATCCAAGATAAATACGTTTTTTAAATTTTCTTTTTCTATTAGCTTTTTTAAACGATCTTTTTCAGGACCTTTTCCGACTATCACATAAGCAATATCCGGTAAATCTTTTGCTGACAAAACAAAAGTATCGAGGGCATTTGCCAAACCCAATGTGCCTGTATATGCTACAATTTTCGCAAAATTTGATTTGATTTCATTTATCTTTTTTGCTGTGTCAATATTTAGTTCTTTTTTGTTTTTCCATTCGTCCGAGACAATTCCATTCGGAATATAATGCCATTTGTTTAAATCTAAGCCGTGATTTTTCATGTGTTCTTGAGTTTTGGGTAGCATCGATATTACAGCATCGGCTTTTCGATAGGCAAAATTCTCAGCATGCTGCATTGCCAATATGAATGGATGTGATTTGCTCATCCCGCCTAATTCTACGGGCGATAATGGCCATAAATCGTGAACTTCATAGATGTATTTTGCTCCCGAAAGTTTCGCTATTTTTCTTGCTACATAATTGTCACTGGGATAGGTTGATGAAGCGATAACAACGTCCGGTTTATAATTTTTAATAAAATAGCTGACTTTAAACAAGGTTTTTCGAATGAAGGCAAGCATATTTTTGATACGTCCGAGTCCATTTCCTTCATAGCGGGGTGTATTGATCCAGATGTAGCGGATATTATCTATTATCTCCACTTTCATATCTTGCCGCAAAA
>CAZLTF010000011.1:0-4117 GCA_964562195.1 uncultured Bacteroidales bacterium
ATCATGATTGGAGAACTACTTATGTACATACCTTAACTCCCGGTACTGACTATACTTTGACTGCACAGTGCGGATATAGCAATACATACGTGAGATTGTGGATTGATTTTAATGACAACCTTCTTCTGGAAGAAGATGAAATGTTGGTTGACAACTTTTTTATGGAATCGGAAAATACGGATTATGCCATTGATTTTACAATTCCTGCAGACGCCCCACAAGGTTTGCATACTTTGAGATATAGAACCAATTGGAATTCTGCTATGTCGGGAGATGCTTGTGAGTCTTTGACTTATGGTAATATGGCTGATTTTGGCGCACAAGTGGGAGCTTCTTTCGATGCTCCAACCGATTTGATGGCTAATGCTATTGATGATGACGTGGAGTTGTTGTGGACAAATCCTGCTGACATTGTCGGAATTGAAGTCTATCGTGATGGTGCTCTGATAGCTACTCTCGGTGTTGAATCAACTTATATGGATATTGCTCCAGGATACGGTACTTTCACCTATTGTGTAAAAGCCATTTATGCCGATGGTATTTCCGATTGTTCGGATGAAGCAAGTATAATGCTCATTAATGGAGATTTGGATCCTGTTACCAATTTAGCCGCTTCTGTGGATGGTTCTACGGTTACACTTACGTGGGATGCTCCCGGTGGAAGTAGTGCAGGAGATTCGTTCGCCGATAGTTTTGAAGATGGAACATTTGACGCTTGGGGTGAAGTTATTGAAGGTCCTGGTACTGTAGGTAGTTCAGGAAATCCATATTGGTATCCTAGTGCAAACGGAGCAAACGGTGATGCTTTTGGTGCATACGCAGACTGGGGATATACAATTGATTCTTGGTTGATCACTCCTGAATTGACATTGTCTGCTTCAAGTGGATTGTCTTTTGACTGGAATTCCAGTTACTATTGGAGTGTTGATCCTAATGACAATTCGGATATTTTCGTAAAAGTATCTGCCGATGGTGGTAGTACTTGGGATATATTGTGGACATACGGTGATATTGGAGTTTGGGAAAGCTGGGTTTGGTACAACACAAACTTAGATCTATCCGCTTATGCCGGTCAAACCGTAAAAATAGCTTTCAACTTGGTTGGAGACGATAACTCATCCAATTCACTTGATAATGTTGTGATTGGTGACTCCAAAGGAGCTTTTGGTACATTTGCTATCTCCGAGCCTGCTATTGCTAAGTTTGATGCAAAATCCGCACCCGAAGGATATGTTTATACCAGCAAAGACTTGTTGAGCTATGATGTATATAAAAACGGTGTATTTTTGGCAAATACCGCCGAAACTTCATTCGTAGAAGAAAATGTATCTCCTGGTACATATACTTATGCTGTACAAGCAATCTATGATGAAGGACCTGCTGCTATGGTAGCGGTTGAAGGTGTCGTTGTAGAACCACCATCAGATGCTATTTTCTATGATGACTTCGAAGGAGGTACTGCCGGTGATCAAGTGTATTGCTCCGGAGCCGATGGTTGGACTACTTGGGATAATTCTCCTTGTGGTGGAACAGATGCGTATTATTCGGATGCACAAGCTCACAACGGAAGCCTCTCGATGGTGATAGAAGATGACAATGATATGGTACATCCTATTGATGATTATACCAGTGGATGTTATGAAATTGACTTCTGGATGTATATCGAGTCTGGCAAATTGGGTTATTGGAATACATTGCAAAAATTTGCAGGTAGCCAAAGTAAATGGGGAATGCAAATTATGTATCAAGCCGGTACGGCTACTTTAGATGCTGCTGGTGCTGCTGCTACTACCTTCTCTTATCCTGACGGTGCTTGGATGCACAACGTATTGAAAGTGGATTTGATCAACGACCAAGCAGAACTATTGGTAGATGATGTGTCAATCTATACTTGGGTATGGAGTGAAGGTGCCAATGGTGGAAATAATTTATTACAATTGGGTGGATCTAACTTCTACGGTTGGACAGGCAAAGGTGTTGGTAAATATTACATCGATGAATATAAAGTGAAACAAACTTGCGGAGCTATTCCTTCGGTTGAGGATCTCGTTGCCGTAGAAGGAGGTAGCTGCAATGAAGTGGAATTAGATTGGTCATATTCAGGATGTTCAGAATTTAACAACTTCAACATTTATAGAAATAACAATCTAATCGGAACAAGTGTTACTGAAGGTTTCTCAGACAATTCATTGGCAGATGGCGTATATACATATGTGGTGACTCCTGTATGCGGTGGTACTGAAGGTCCTGCTTCAAATGCTGCTGAAATTACAATTTCTTGCAATCAAAGCATACCTCCACCAAGCAATCTAAGTGCAACATGGGATAATACATCTGTTATTAATCTGGCTTGGGATCTTCCTGAGGGAAACGGTAGTGACTATCAAATATGTGATGATGATAATACTTCATCTATCGGACTTTCCAATGGAGGTGAGTTTTATTGTGCGGCACAATTTGAACCGGATGAAGATAGATTGGGTTATCAAATAGATGATGTCTCCTTCTTTTGGAATGCGACAAGCGCTCCGGATGCGAGTTTCACGATAATGATATGGGAAGGAGAAAATGGCGCTTTGACTGAACTCGTTTCTCAAGAGGTAACCGCAGCTACTCCGGATGATTGGACAACAGTAGATCTTAATGATCCTGTTATGATCAATCCATTCAAAAAATTGTGGATTGGTTATAAAGTGACTCAACCAACACCTGCTACTCATCCCGCCGGTAATGATGAAGGTCCTGCTTTGGATGGCGGTGATATGATTAGTTTTGATGGAGTCTCTTTTGATGTCTTGCATGAGTTAGCTCCAAGTATTGATGCTAACTGGAATATTAAAGCGAATGTTGCATTCGGCGGAACATATAATGTATATCATCATATTGATTCGGATCCGTATGAATTGTTGGAAGGTAGTATTTCCGGCGAGACTTTCGTTCATAATTTCGCAGCTGGTAACTGGGGATATTATTACTACAAAGTGACTGCAGTTATTGATGGTGAGGAATCAGTTGATTTTGCCGAAGAATTTGCACCTGTTGCTGTAAGCGAAAATATTGCTTCTGTTACTTCTATTTATCCAAATCCTGCTACTGACCGTATTCAAATCACTTCTGAAATGAATATTGAAAACGTTAAAATGTTTGACGTCGCCGGTAGAATGGTAAGTGATATGAACGTTGCCGGTAACAATGTTACCTTAGATGTTGCTAACTTAAATGGAGTTTACATGATTCAAGTAACAACTGAAAGTGGTGTAATGAACGCCAAAGTTGTTGTTAAATAATCTTTAACTTCAAATCTTATTTATAAAAGGCTGCCAAAAGGCAGCCTTTTTTTATTTGCCAAGAAAACTTCTTTAATTATTGAGGGTTTGCTGAAAAACTCTCAAACACCTGAAATAAAATGGATTATGTAAATATTACAATAGCAAAGTGCAAGAAAAATCAGAGCTTTCTCCAAAAAGTCTTGCATTTATGAGCATAGTCAAAAAAACAAGTAAGCTAAAAAATGAAGGCACTTCTGTGATTTTCAGCATACCTTGATTAGGGTGTCGTCTTACAGATTATTACAGTTTCAGCAAAAACGCTAAGGTGTCAATACCATCTGCATAATCCCACAGCTCAGGATACTGTGCCATACCGAAAGGAATAGCGGAGAGTTCGTTTGAGTTGTCTCCTATGACACATTGGATAAGCTCACGATCCATTTCCAACCAAGTTTTCACTTCCTCCAAACTTTGATAATATGAATAATAGATTACCGAGGGGGGAGAGGCGTAGCTATTTTCTTCTGTCAAAAGCAAAAAACCATTGTCAAAATGTTTGACCTTATTGATAAGGTAAATGGATTTGTAATAATCATAATTATTCACATACTTGGAATGCATTCGTATGTTTTTATATTTTTCGAAATGGGGAAAAAGATTGGTGAAGTCGTAATGTTCGGGAACAAACAACTTAGAAATACTTCTGCATCCCATTCCAAAATACAAGAAAATGTCTTTTCCGAGATTCTCCAATTCGCTGCCTGTTTCATTACCTGTCAATATTGCTATCCCATTCCGGTTTTTTCTAATGATATTTGGATATTTGCCAAAATAATATTCAAAATAGC
>CAZLTF010000012.1:0-2638 GCA_964562195.1 uncultured Bacteroidales bacterium
CTTAGCGAATATCGTTGTTTGACTACATTGTAGCAATCGCTTTTAATATTTCTTCGGCAGTCGCCGGAAGGTTCAGTTTGGGTTCTTTGTTGTAGTCTGATATAGAGGCGATAGCATCTTTTACCGCTGTCCAGATCGAAATTGCCAGCATAAACGGCGGTTCACCAACGGCTTTGCTCTGTCTTATCGTATTGGGATTGGGAGCATTGCGGAGCAATTGAACATTAAAATGGTCCGGAATATCCGGGAATGCCGGAATTTTATACGTTCCGGGCGAGTCGGTGAGCAAACGGCCGTCTTCGGCATACACCAATTCTTCATTCAACACCCAGCCCATACCTTGAATAAACCCGCCTTCTATCTGTCCGATGTCAATGGATTCATGTATGCTTTTACCGGCATCGTGCAAAATATCCACGGCAAGCACTTTTGTTTCTCCTGTCAGTACATCTATTTGGACTTCCGATACAGCCATTCCGAAAGCAAAATAGTGAAATGGTTTTCCACGTCCTTTTTTCTTGTCGTAGTAGATGTCCGGTGTTTTGTAAAAACCTGTTGCGCTCAGGCTGATTTGTCCGAGATAAGCCTCCTTGATAAGTTCGGTAAATGTGATTTGATAGGTGTCATCATCAAGCAGAGAAACCCGATTGTCAGCAAAAATCACTTTTTCCGTAGAGGCTTCCAGGTGAAAGTGTTTCAAGAAGAATCCGACAAGTCTTATTTTAAGTTTGTCAATTGCATTTTTTACCGCCATCCCGTTGAGGTCGGTTCCTGAGGATGCTGCTGTGGCAGAGGTATTGGGAACTTTGGATGTATTGGTAGCATTTACCTTCACGGAGGATTCATCAATTCCCAATTCCAATGCTGCGATACGCCGCATCTTGGTATGCAATCCTTGCCCCATTTCCGTACCTCCGTGATTGACTAGTATTGTACCGTCCTGATAGATGTTTACCAAGGCGCCTGCTTGATTCAAAAAGCTGGTAGTGAATGATATACCGAATTTCAATGGCACCATTGAGATTCCTTTTTTGATGTATTTATGGGTTTTGTTGAAAGAATTGATTGCGGCTCTACGCGGATAATATTCCGATGATTCCAAGAGTTGTTTTTCCAGAATTGGCAAGCGGTTGTTTTCAACGGTTTGTAAATAATGCGTTAGATTTTTTTCTACGGAGTAGAAATTGCGTTTCCGGATTTCAAAAGGGTCTATCTTCAAGAAGTGTGCTATTTCTTCAATAATATTTTCAATGACAAATATTCCTTGGGGACCTCCGAAGCCGCGAAAAGCCGTATTGGAAGGTTTGTGGGTGCGATAGATTGTTCCTATGACGCGCATATTGGGGATATAATAGGCATTGTCCGAATGAAACATAGCTCTTTCGAGTATTGCTCCGGATAAATCCAGACTACTGCCTCCCTCTTCATTTAGCCGGATGTCAAGGCTTTGAATTATTCCATCTTTTGTGAACCCTACTTTGTAGAAATTTTTAAAGGGATGTCTTTTGCCGGTCAATCGCTGGTCTTCTTCCCGTTCGAGCTGCAATCTGACAGGATGCCCTGTGTGTTTGGCCAATAAGGCGGCGAAGGCGGCATAATGATTTGCTTGTGTCTCTTTTCCTCCGAAAGCGCCTCCCATTCTGCGGGTTTCGACTTCAACCTCATTGCGTTGAATTCCAAGTACTTCCGCTACTATTGCTTGCGTCTCCGAAGGGTGTTGCGTCGAAGCAAACAGCTTTATTTCATTTCCTTCGCCCGGTACGGCGACCGAAATTTGCGATTCGAGATACCAGTGTTCCTGTCCTCCGCTGACGACCTCCCCTTCAATACTAAAATCCGATTCCGATAAGGATTTTTCTACATTCCCTCTTTCTATTTTGCGGGGGGTGCCGATGATTTCTCCTCGATTCATAGCCTGTTCCAAAGTCAAAATCGCTTCTTCTTTTTCAAATTGTATGTTGATCTGTTGAGCTGCTTGCTTTGCAATTTTACGGTTTCGGGCAGCGATGAGGAATATTGCTTGCCCGATAAAGTTTACTTCGTTTTGGGATAGGCAAACTTCATCATGAGCAATAGGTCCCATCTGATTTATACCCGGAATATCATGATAGGAAAGTACTGCAAAGACTCCTTTTACCTTTTTGGCGGCTTCCAAATCGAAGGAAATGATTTTTGCCTTGGCATAAGGGCTTGTGTAAATATATCCCTCCAACAATTGCGTCCCAAAATCCAAATCCGCAATATATCTTACTGCTCCTTGTGCCGTGATAACCGCACTCTCGTGATAATTCCCTTTCATTTCAAAACTTTTTTTCAATCTGTAAAAGTACTGTTTTTTGGAATTCGTAAAATAGAAATTTTGGATGGACTTTTTTTCTTGATTTTCGCAAGTCTTGCTACCTTATTTTAGTTCGAAAATATTGATGTGCCGCTTGGTGGTATCCCAAATTCTGTAGTCTTGTACTGTTTCGCATATCCTACATAGTATCCGGAACGAAACTCCCGTCTTTCATAGTGCTTCGGTAGAAAACGCCAATTTGTTTAACGGTAATATTGAATATAGAGGTATTTGCATATTTACTATGCAGTTTTTTTACTTCCTTCGATGACAATAGTCAGGAGTTTGTGTTTGAAACTG
>CAZLTF010000013.1:0-4239 GCA_964562195.1 uncultured Bacteroidales bacterium
ATGAAAAAGATAACGGTTTTGATTTCCGGCAGTGGAACAAATTTACAATCAATCATTGATCATATTGAGGATGGCTCCGTAGAAGCAGAAATAAATTATGTAATTGCAGATCGTCCCGCAGATGGTCTGGAACGTGCAAAAAAACATAATATAAGAAATATATTGATCGACAGGAAGATGGGGAAAGAAAAATGGACAGAACGATTCCTTTCGAAAATGCGGGAAGAGAAACCGGATCTGATAGTCCTTGCCGGGTTCTTATCCATAATTGACAAACAAATAATCAAACAATTCCAAAAAAAAATCATCAATATTCATCCTGCCCTATTACCAAAATTCGGAGGCAAAGGAATGTATGGAATAAATGTCCATAAAGCAGTCATCGAAGCCGGAGAGAAAGAAAGTGGTTGTACGGTGCACTATGTAGATAGCGGAGTGGACACCGGAGATATTATTTTACAAAGAAAAGTAATAGTATTGCCTGATGATACTCCCGAAAAATTACAACAAAGAGTATTAAAACAAGAGCATTTGGCATTGCCGGAGGCAATAAAGATGGTTTTAAATGCCCGGAAAAGTTAAAATTTTTACAACAATAAAAATGAAAATATTTTTTGAAAAACAAAAATTAAATAAAGATGAAAACAGCCCTAATTTCAGTTTATGACAAAAATGGTATAGTAGAATTTGCCCAATTTCTGATTTCCAAAGAAATAGAAATCGTATCTACGGGGGGGACAGCCCGTTACCTCAAAGAAGAAGGAATTCCGCTAAAAGACATAGCAGAATTAACCCAAGCACCGGAGATGTTGGATGGAAGAGTAAAGACCTTACATCCCAAAGTGCACGGTGGTATCCTTGCCATTCGAGACAATGAAGAGCACCAAAAAACAATCAAAGAGCGTGATATTCAGCTGATTGATATGGTCGTGGTCAATTTATATCCTTTTTTTGATGCAGTACAAAAAAACATATCCGAAGAAGAAAAAGTAGAATTTATTGACATCGGAGGTCCGACAATGCTTCGTTCTGCGGCGAAAAATTTTCAAGATGTAATCGTAATCTCCGATGTGGCAGACTATCCCTTGATAATGAAAGAGTGGGAAGAGAAAGGAGTCATTTCTTTGGAAACGAAAAAATATCTGGCTTCCAAAGTTTTCAATCTTACTTCGGCTTATGATGCCGCTATTGCAGGTTTTTTGTCCGATACACCTTATCAAGAATATTTATCTCTCTCCTACCGGAAAATGATGGACTTGCGCTATGGAGAAAATCCTCATCAGAAAGCAGCCTATTATGTCTCGACTACGGATAGGGGAGCGATGAGAGACATTGAAATTTTGAATGGGAAAACATTGTCATTCAACAACATACGTGATATGGATGTAGCGTGGAAAGTTGTTAATGAATTTGAAGAAGTCGCATGTTGCGGGTTGAAACATTCGACGCCATGCGGCGTAGCACTTGGGAATAGCGTGCAAGAGGCTTACACCAAAGCTTATGAGTGTGACCCAATTTCTATTTTTGGAGGTATCGTGGCACTCAATCGCGAAGTAGATGAGGTTAGCGCTCTCGAAATGAAGAAAATATTTTTAGAAATTATCATAGCACCTTCGTTTACGGAAAAAGCTTTGGCAATCTTGAAACAAAAAAAGAATTTGCGCTTGATTAAAGCGAATGTAGCTCCCCGTGACCCGCTGAATATCGTTCAAGTAGATGGTGGAATATTGTTGCAAGATGAAGATCGCCAAATGTTTGGTGAAGACATGAAAACCGTAACCCAAACCCAAGCTACGGAAAGTCAAATGGCTGATATGTATTTTGGAATGAAAGTTGTCAAACACGTGAAATCCAATGCGATAGTAGTCGTAAAAAACCGTATGGCACTCGGAATAGGCACCGGTGAGACCAATCGTATCTGGGCAGCCCGGCAAGCAATCGAACGTGCCGGTGAAGGAAGCGTGATGGCAAGTGATGCCTTCTTTCCTTTCCGCGATGTGGTGGATGCTGCAGCACAAGCAGGAATCAAAGCCATTATTCAACCTGGAGGTTCGATGCGTGATCAAGAATCCATTGATGCTTGTGATGAACACGGTATTGCTATGATATTCAGTGGAATGCGGCATTTTAAACATTAGTGAAACAGAATGCTGTTTTTGTGTTTCGCAAAATAAAAATGGCTACTACTTTTTTCCTATTCCGGGTCCACTGAAAAGCCCTCAAACACTTGAAAAAAAATGAATTACGAAAAATATAAATAATAAAATGCAAAAAATACCAGCGTTTTTTCCAAAAAGGTGTTTTTATTTCACAGAAGCAGACCCTAAATATCGCTCCTTCAAATTTTCATTCCTTGATTTCGGGTATTACCCATTTCAATCAGACATTGAAAAGATAGACCTTGAATTTTCCAGATTGAAATTATGAAGATAGGTAAATAATTGATATTGAGGTGAATAATAAATCTTGCAAGAAAGAAACTGTCTGGCAATGGAGAAAGAGTAAAAAAATCAAAAAAAGTTTATAATTTTATTTGGCAAATCAAATATTTAAGTACTTTTGCAGTCCGTTTGTAAAGATAATGATTAGGGCGATTAGCTCAGTTGGTTCAGAGCACTTGGTTTACACCCAAGGGGTCATAGGTTCGAATCCTATATCGCCCACTTTTTTTCCACACTTTTTTAGCAAGTTCTATTAACTACTTCAATATTAATATTTTATCATTTTCTTCAATCTGGGTGTCCCGAAGGTATTTTTTTGTAATTTTACCTATGTTTTATGCGTAAAATATTCCACTCCCCCTACTTTTTGAACTGTCCAAAAAAATGAAAGTACTTCTGTGATTTTCAACAAACCCTGAATATTTCCATATTATATTGTTGTCATATCAATATAAATACTATTTTTGCAGTCAAATAAAAGTCATACAGGTGTTGCGACGGCTTGATCGTACTTATAAATTAACAATAAATTTACAAATAATAAATGAGTCCGGTAAAAAAACAAGCAAATTCAAAAAAGTTTCTTTTCTTTGACTAAACTCATAAATATAAATTTAAAATAGGGAAAAATGAAAAAATTATTTTTGTATGGATTCGCCATTGCAACTTTGATGAGTTGTGGAAGTGGTGAAACGAAGAAAGAAGCGGCTACAAAAGCCGGAGAAAAAACAGATCAATATGCAGAGTTGAATGCCAAGGCAAGAAAAATGTTTGCGGTATTGCCGAAAGTAGCCGAAAACCCAAACAATCCGCTTACTGAAGAGAAAGTAGCATTGGGAAAAAAATTGTATTTTGATAACATTTTATCCAAAGACAATAAACAAAGTTGTAATACCTGCCATAATCTTGATACCTATGGTGTGGACAACAATCCTTTTTCCGAAGGAAATGATGGAGGATTGGGAGGGAGAAATTCTCCAACAACGTTAAATGCTGCTTTTCATATTGCTCAATTTTGGGATGGAAGAGAACCGGATGTAGAAGCACAAGCCGGAGGTCCTGTTCTCAATCCTGTAGAAATGGCAATGCCAAGCGAAAAAATGGTCGTCGATAGATTGTCGAAAGTGGATGAGTACAAAACCATGTTTGCCAAAGCATTCCCTGAAGACAAAAATGCCATTAGCTACGAAAATATGAAAAAAGCCATTGGTGCTTTTGAACGTAAACTGGTAACTCCTTCCAAATTTGACAAATATATTGCC
Organism: uncultured Bacteroidales bacterium; assembly: GCA_964562195.1. GTDB lineage: Bacteria > Bacteroidota > Bacteroidia > Bacteroidales > S143-32 > S143-32. The sequence goes on from CAZLTF010000013.1 coordinate 3,704, forward strand.
GGAGATGATAATGCTCTGACAGATGCTGAGAAAAAAGGATTGAAAACGTACATTGAGGTAGGATGTACTACTTGTCATTCGGGAAGTTTATTGGGAGGCAATATGTATCAAAAATTCGGACTTTTCGGAGATTACTGGAAATATACCAAAAGTGAAAAAATAGATAATGGAAAATTTGATGTTACCCAAAATGAAGCAGACAAATATGTTTTCAAAACTCCTTCATTAAGAAATATCGAAAAAACCTATCCTTATTTTCACGATGGTAGCGTACAAGATTTAGGCGAAGCCACCCAAATAATGGCAAAAACCGAATTGAACAAAGATTTAACAGAAGAAGAAGTAAAAAGTATTGTGACTTTTCTAAAAACTTTGACCGGTGAAGTACCTGCCGATCTAAAATAGGATTTGGTACAAAACTATCTTTTTTGATAGTGCTTCGGTAGAAAATATCAAGTTCAAGGCTTATGAAGTGTTTGAAATGACTGCTTTAAACACGAGCGTAGAGCCTATTTCGACAGAAGGAGAAAACTAGC
>CAZLTF010000014.1:0-2951 GCA_964562195.1 uncultured Bacteroidales bacterium
CAGACTACACCTTTATTTGTAAAGAATTATGGTCCTTCGGGAGTTTCCTCATTGGGGATTAGAGGACTTGGCGCAAATCAAAGTATGGTATATTGGAATGATATTCCGCTTTCTTCTCCTAATCTGGGAATGATAGATATAGGTTTGTTGCCGGCAGGAATTTTTGATCATATTGCGATTCAGAATGGGGGAGGGGCTGCTCTGTTTGGCAGTGGAAATATGAGCGGTGGATTGCATTTGAGTAATGAACCTGTTTTTTTGAAAACTCATTCATTGCAGTGGAATGGGATGCTTGGAAGTGGACATCAGTCTCGAACATCTCTTTCGTATTTAAATGCTGGCGGAAAGTGGTATCTGAAAACTCATTTTTTCGGAAAAAATGATCGTAATGACTTTTTGTATTACGATTTGCATCGAAAAGAAAAAAGGAGAGAGAATGCCTTGTCAAAGCAATTTTCCTTTGTTCAAGACCTTGCAATTCGATGGAGCAAAAAACAATGGATGCATTTTGGTGTTTGGGTTCAAAATGCCGAAAATCAGATTCCCAGCTCTTTGACTTCAAGGAAAAATGATGCTTTACAAATGAATGACAGCAAACGCTTTTTTGCTAAGTATTATTATTATGGTAGCTTGTTTTCGTGCAAAGTTCAGAGTGCATTTTTGTTTGACAAGATGCGTTATTATGATCCTGATACGATCCCTTCTTTGGAGATTGATTTCAAGATGCAGACTCTTGTATGGCAGAATGATGTTGAGATTAGCACTGCGAAAAATAGAAAAATATATGTTTTTGCTAATCTATTTCACAAATATGAGGAAGCAAATAGCCTTTTTTATCATTCTAATGCGAATCGAAGTCTCTTGGGATTTCGATTTGGAGTGCATTTATTCAAGATTTTTAATCGGTGGTCGTCCGGTCTTGTTGTATCAAAACATTTTGAGAAGGATAGAATCCCGTTATTGTCTGTCAATTCTACTTATGAAATTCGTAGAAGTCTTCGATTCAAAGCACATTTTTCTACCAATTACCGGCTACCGACTTTCAATGATTTATATTGGATTTACTCGGGAAATCCTGATTTGAAACCGGAATATTCCAGAAATTTGGAGATGGGATTGTACCTCAAAGGGGGCAAACTTTGGAAGGCGGCTTTGAGTGTTTATTATTATGCTTTTCACGATCGCATTGTCTGGTTGCCCGAAACCGGAATCTGGAGACCTCAAAACATAAGTGAGATGTATTCCAGAGGAATGGAGACGCATTTTGAACTGAACTTCTCCAAAGGAAAGTTAAAAAATAAAATCTCCTTGAATTATTCTTTTGTGGAAGCCAAATCAGGGGAAAATTATATGCCTTATGTCCCGCCGCATTCTTGCAATGGATACTGGGATGTGAATTATCTGGATACACATTTTGTCATCTCGACTTCTTATCAATCCTATTATTTTCTCAATGCTGATAATTCGAATTTGTTGCCCTCCGTAACCTTGGTGAATGTGTTGTTGAGCAGGAGTTTGCATATACAAAAAATGCCTCTGGATATTCAAGTCAGGGTGAAGAATATCTTAAACAAAAAATATCAAATTATTGCTTTTTATCCTATGCCGGGTAGGAGTTTTGAATTGGGTTTGAGACTGGGTATGGATTTTATATAAAAGATGCTGGTTTTTCTTGCATTTTATTGTTGATATATTTATGCAATTCATTCTCTTTCACGTGTTTGAAGGTTTTTTAGTAGCACCTAAATAAGTTTGTTTGAGAGAAGGAAAAAAGTGGTATTTTTGCAAAAAAAGCAATGATGGTTGAAGATATGATAGCTCGCAGATTGGTGCTTCGGGCTGTTCCCAAAAGAATCATTTCGCTCATTCCTTCTGTGACGGAATTGTTGTTTGATCTTGGGGTAGGAGAGAATGTTGTTGGGATTACGGATTATTGTATTCATCCTTCCGGGGGACTTGCGAATCTCAAACGGATAGGAGGTACAAAAAATCCTGATATTGAAAAAATCAAATTGTTGAATCCCGATATTATTATAGCGGACAAAAATGAGAATACCCGCCGGCGTGTAGAGGCATTGATGAATGTGGCTCCGGTCTATGTGATCGAAGTTAATAATTATCAAGATGCTTTGGATATGATTTTGAGACTTGCCCATATTTTTCAAAAGGAAAAGCGTGGGCAAGCAATGTTAATGGAAATTGAGAGTTGTTTCGGGTCGCTGCGTTTTGGTCGATCAAAGAAAAAGGTGTTTTTTCCCATTTGGAAAAATCCATGTATGAGTATCAACAAAGATACATTTATACATTCGATGATTGATAAAATGGGACTTGTAAACGTGTGCGCCGAAAGAGAGAGGCATTATCCTATTGTCAAAGAGGCTGAATTAGAGGCTCTTAATCCGGATTATGTTTTTCTTCCTTCCGAACCTTGCAGTTATACGAGCGAGGATCTAAAAGATTGTAAAAAACTATTCCCACAAGCAAAAGTCATCCGTGTAGATGGACAGATGTTTGCTTGGTACGGTTCTCGATTGTTGTATGCCGGCAAATATTTTGACGATCTGTATCAGAATATTTTGGCTTCGCCAGAAACGTAAACAGTTAATGTTTAATGACGATTTTTTTTACAAAAGCGTCTTTTGTTTTCTTATTTACAATTTGCAGTAGATAGGTTGCATCCGGATAGTTTCCAATTTGAATGTCCGTTGCTCCCGACTGTATGGCAGATTGATACAAAATCTTTCCGTTGAGGTCTGTAAAAAACAGTTCAAGATAGTCACTCTTTTTGTCGTTCATCCGGATGTTCAGAACCTTGGAAGAGGGATTTGGAAAGATATTTATTCCATAGGATATCGGAGGATTGCTACAATTCCACCCATCTCTCTTAATTGTACTCCTTCTCTTGTTTCTGTACTTATAAGAAAGGATTTTGTTCCAAACTCTATTGCCTT
>CAZLTF010000015.1:0-2386 GCA_964562195.1 uncultured Bacteroidales bacterium
AAAAGGTTTAAAATTATAGAAAATTATGAGAAACGTACAGATACAAAGAGTAAAATCAAGCGAAGCTGAAGTTAAAGACAGATTAGTCGCAATCAACCGTGTAACCAAAGTTACTAAGGGAGGTAGAACGTTTAGTTTTTCTGCAATTATCGTTGTCGGAAATGAAAATGGTGTCGTCGGACATGGTCTTGGAAAAGCTCATGAAGTTACTGCTGCCATTGCCAAAGGAGTAGATGATGCTAAGAAAAATATGATCCGGATTCCTGTTTTGAATGGTACTTTGCCTCATGAGACTACCGGAAAATTTGGCGGCGCTCGCGTTTTGATCAAACCCGCTTCTCCAGGTACTGGAGTTATTGCCGGCGGTGCTATGCGTGCCGTCTTGGAAAGTGTTGGTATTCAGGATGTTTTGGCAAAATCAAAAGGCTCTTCCAATCCTCACAATGTTGTGAAAGCTACTTTTGATGCGTTGATGAAACTGAGAGATGCCAAAACAGTCGCTCAAATGCGTGGAATCGATTTGGATAAGGTTTTTAACGGCTAATTAGATTGTATGAGATATTTCGTTGAGTTGGATATGATATTTCTCAACTATTAAAAAAACAATTAGAAAATGAAAAAATTAAGAATAAAGCAAGTTAAAAGTCGAATAGGTCAGACTGTTAGACAAAAGAGAACTCTGGATGCACTTGGCTTACACAAAATGCAACAAATCAGAGAGGTCAATGCAAGCCCACAAGTTTTGGGAATGATTGCTAAGGTAAAACATCTCGTTGAAGTAGAAGAAATATAAATTAGAATCACAGAAAAAGAGAATAAGATGGATTTAAGTAATTTGAAACCAGCCGAAGGATCTATTAAGAACCGAAAAAGAATTGGACGTGGAGAAGGATCCGGCCATGGTGGTACTTCCACACGTGGACACAAAGGCGCGAAATCAAGATCCGGTTACAAAAGTAAACGAGGATTTGAAGGTGGACAAATGCCTTTGTTTCGTAGAATCCCTAAATTTGGATTTAAAAATATCAATAGAAAAGAATTTGTTGGAGTTAATCTGGGTACGCTTGAAAATCTCGCTAATAAATACAAATTGACGGAAATTTCTCTTGAAGATTTGGTGCAATATGGTGTGACTAAAAAGAAAGAAAACGTAAAGATTTTGAGCGATGGTGAGTTTTCCTCTAAACTTATCGTGAAAGCTAATGCTTTTTCCAAAAAAGCCAAAGAAATCATTGAGTCCAACGGCGGAAGTACAGAAATAGTTTAATTATTGAGAGCTTACTCTCTTCATAATACAGGTATTACGGATGAAAAAATTAATTCAAACATTAAAAAATATATATAGCATTGAAGAACTAAGAAATAGAATTATCTATACCATTGGTTTGATTGCTATTTATAGATTAGGATCTTTTGTGATTGTGCCGGGAGTTGATCCTGCAGCTGTTGAGAATTTATCCAAACAAGCCAGTGGTGGTATATTAGGACTGTTGAACATGTTTTCCGGTGGTGCTTTTGCACGTGCTAGTGTTTTTGCATTGGGAATTATGCCTTATATCTCCGCCTCTATTGTTGTTCAACTGCTGGGAATGGCAATCCCCTATTTCCAAAAATTACAACGCGAAGGCGAAAGTGGCAGAAGGAAAATTAATCAAATCACGAGGTATCTAACGGTGATTATTTTGATCTTCCAATCCGCTGCTTATATCACGAATATGGATAGCCAAATTCCTGCATCGGGAATTTATCCTTTCGATCCTAATATTGTAAGTCATTCCGTACTATCCTTCTTTGGTTTAACTACCATTCTCATCCTTACCGCCGGTTCGATGTTTATTATGTGGCTCGGTGAAAGAATTACCGACAAAGGAATAGGAAATGGTATCTCATTGATTATTATGATTGGTATTATCGCCAGACTTCCTTTTGCTTTGGGTAGCGAATTTGTATTGCGTTTCTCAGAAGTTGGAAATGGTGGATTGATTTTTTTCCTTGCCGAAATATTGATTTTCGCTTTGGTAATATTAATTACAATTTTACTCGTGCAAGGCGTGCGTAGAGTACCTGTACAATATGCAAAAAGAATCGTAGGAAACCGTCAATACGGTGGTGCCCGTCAATATTTACCCCTAAAAGTAAATGCAGCGGGTGTAATGCCTATTATCTTCGCACAAGCGATTATGTTTCTTCCTGTGACTATCGCCGGATTTGCTGCTTCCGAAGCAATGTCCGGATTTGCCAACGCATTTGCCGATATTAATGGGTTCTGGTATAATTTTACCTTCTTCTGGATGATTGTACTTTTTACTTACTTTTATACTGCTATTACCGTTAACCCACAACAAATTGGTGATGATCTGAAGAAAAACGGTGGATTTATTCCCGG
>CAZLTF010000016.1:0-3229 GCA_964562195.1 uncultured Bacteroidales bacterium
AAGCAATCAATAGGGCATTTTCCACGCCAAAGAAGAATAATCCGATGAATATCAATGTCATCATACTCAGCAATTCAATCGAGAGCCCAATAAAATATCGTGATAATGATTCTCTTATTCGTATTAATATTCTACTGGCACGTTCGTCATACTGATCCGGCACGAAGAGTAAAATGGCATTAAAAAACAATTTTTCATCTTTAAGAAAAAAGAAAGTCAGAAAGAGAACGGAGAACAAGCCAATCACCAGCGATCCGGCAAAGCCGGCAATATTTCCGAAAAAATTTTGCAAAGTGGTCATATCGACCAACTTTTTGATTTTATTCGTCACCAGTGCATCCAAAGTCTGACCTTCCGGCAAGATCTCATTGTCAGCGAGGAAACTTTCAAAACTCTGCAAAGGCTCGCTAATATAATTTTCCAACTTGACAAAATCAATTTTTGAAATCACGTTGGCTTGTTTTGAGATTACCGGCACAAAAATCATAATTATGAATGCAAAAACTACAATCATAGTCAGGAGAGTAAATGTGGCACTCAAAGCATGCGGCATACGTCTCTTTCCCAACCTGATTCGATCTAATAAATGAACCAAGGGATGTCCGATAAATGAAAGCACACCGGCGATCAATGCATAGACGATAATCGAAGAGAAATACCAAAAAAAGAATATGGCAAATAAGATTGCCAGTATTCCGGGTATCCATTTATAATTTGAAAACATAACTCATTATTAAAAATGCAAAGGTAGTATTTTTTTTCTTTGGATTGTGCATTGATTTTGGAAAGAGAATCACCGCTATCGCCAATACAATCTATTTTTTTCATCCATTTTCACCTTATCATTGTCAAGAAGCCAACGCAATACTTTTATCATTTTTTCCTTAGAAAAAGACTGTTTATCATAGAGTTCATCCACAGTACAATGGTTTTCTTTAATATAAGGCTTGATAGCAGCCAAGACTTGGTCAAATTCATATTGGCTCAAATCCACTCGATTGCGTGCGAGACAGTTGTCACATTTTCCACAACGCAAACTATCTTTTTCACCAAAATACCGCAGTAGAAATTGACTACGGCAGTGGACTTTGTCTGCAACATACGCCAACATCAACTTCATTCGTTTATTTGCTTCTTTCTTACGCGCATGATAATTTTCATAGGAAATATATACATCTTCTTTTCGCAATCGCTCTGTTGTAAACGTGATTTGAGGCAAGCTACGCTGGGGATGATAATCGATTACATCCATTTTTTTCAACATCATAAGTTGCTGAAAGACTTTATCTTTTGAAGATAAACGTCGAGCAAGTTTAGTCTCATCAACAGCTTGAAATTCTTGCAAAATATTCTGATATGACCGCAACAATAAACTCAATATACGATCCAAATTTGGATTTTCCACCTGAAATTTATACAGATTGCTCTTACTCATCTTTATGTGTACCCTTGAATAGCTGTCGGCATACTCTTGATAAAAAAGATAGTTGTCTTTTTCAAGGAATTTCATAGCATAATATACGGATTGCATATTGAAATTGTATCGTTCACTAAATTGTCTGATATCAAATTCACAAACCACATCTTTACCGGCACCGATAGCAATATTGAGATAATTGCCTATGGCGTAATAGACATTTTTAATAAAATCTATTTCGGGATATGCCAAGGCAAATTGGCGTTTCAATTCATCGACATCTTGTTGATCATAAAGCAAAACGGCATAGGACAGTTTTCCGTCCCGTCCTCCCCTTCCGGCTTCTTGGAAATAAGCTTCCGGACTATCCGGCAAATCGACGTGTACCACAAAACGCACATCCGGCTTGTCAATTCCCATTCCAAAAGCATTGGTCGAAACCATCACCGATTTATGACTTTGCATCCATCGATTTTGTTTCCTCTCACGAACTTTCAATTCCAAACCGGCATGATAATAATCACTTTCAATATGATTCTGATTGAGAAACAAGGAAATCTCTTTGGTTTTTCTTCTGTTGCGAACATACACAATTCCGCTTCCTTTCATTTTACGTATTATACGTAACAATCGACCACGTTTATCCTCCTCTTCTTGCACTACATAAATCAAATTTTTTCGCAAAAAACTTTTCCTAAAAACATTCTTTGACTTAAACAAGAGTTGTTTTTGGATATCTTCAACTACTTCCGGAGTAGCCGTAGCGGTCAATGCTAAAACGGAAACATCCGGAATACGCTCCCGTATGTTGGCAATATGAAGATATGCCGGACGAAAATCATAACCCCACTGTGAGATACAATGCGCTTCATCTATTGCCAAAAGGTTGATATTCATACGGGAGACATTCTCGCGGATAAGATCAGACTCCAGACGTTCGGGAGAAATATAAAGAAACTTAATATTTCCATACATAGCATTGTCCATTGCCAATGAAATCTCACGCTTGCTCATCCCAGAATAAATTGCTACTGCCGAAATATCTTTTGATTTGAGTTGTTCCACTTGATCTTTCATCAATGCTATCAAAGGTGTGATTACCAAACACATACCTTCGCGCACCATCGTTGGCACTTGAAATGTCAAGGACTTACCTCCTCCTGTTGGCAACAATCCAAGCGTATCCCTGCCCGCCAATACAGACTCAATAATTTCTTCCTGCATAGGTCTGAAACTTGGATAGCCCCAATATTTCATTAATATTTTATGAATATCTTTTTGCAATATTTTATGATTTATTTATTCATAGCAGCAAACTTTAAATGCTCATTATCAGAACCTTCCAAACATATTGACAATCCTTTAATTGTTCCCGGATTTTTAAATCCAAAAATATTACTTAATTTTCTGCAAAAATACACATTTTTTATTACATCCGGTAAATATTAGATAGTATATTCAAGGTCTGCCGAAAAACTCTCAAACACGTGAATACAAATGAATTACATAAAATGAGTTGTTCGGGATGAGATTTATATTTTTAGACATTCGGTGATGCCTTTGTATCAGCTATTTGAAAAAGACAGAACTATCGCCAAAAGAAACCTTCCCAAATTTGCATATTTTTTAACTGTCCTCATTTATTAAATTCAAAATAAAGATTACCTTTGCAAAAAAGAAAAGTAAAATGATAATAGGAATAGGAGGAGTCAGCAGAAGCGGAAAAAGTTTTCTTTCTCACAAGTTATCCGTATTGCTGGGGAGAGATCAAAGCCTCGTAATAAGTCAGGATGATTATGTTAATGATATTAA
>CAZLTF010000017.1:0-3382 GCA_964562195.1 uncultured Bacteroidales bacterium
CGTCTACCAATTCCGCCACCTGGGCATTCTTTCCGGCTGCAAAAGTAGATATTTTTTTTATTCTGCAACTATTTTATAAATAATTTATAAAAAATTTTTTCTTTACAATTTGTCTTTATGGTCTGCTGAAAATCATAGAAGTGCCTTTATCTATTTATTTTTGAGATGATGATGTATATGAATACTTCATATACCTGACTTGATACCGGTTGGAATAGGGAGGTGCTTCTATGGAACGAAAACACCTTCTTCGAGAGTAGAATAAATGCAGGACTTTTTGGAAAATACGCTAATTTTTTTTGCATTTTATTTTTGATATATTTGTATAAGCTATTCTTTATCAGGAGTTTGAAAAGATTAACGGATACTATTTAGTTTCCAATTGGGATTGGAGTGAGATTATGTAAAATACCGGAGTATCTTTTTTCTGATTTTATGGATGTTTTGTTCAAAATTGCTGTCAGAAGTACTGTATGCCTCCGGTTTTTTACTCTCAAATTCCCTTGCTTTGGATGTGCTTTTTGTTTCGACAAGCGTGATTTCTTCATCATCTATTATCTCATATTTAGTCTCTCTAAAACCTGTTTTTACTTTATTTCTTAAATATTCATCCTTTATTCTTTGGTAATATTCTACTTGATTTCGTAATATTTCATCTCTTACACTATTGCTCATAATTCAAATATATATATGTATTAAATTGCAAAAATAGAATTTATAAGATTATAGGTCAATTAATTAAGTGTATTTATTTTTTAATTAAGTCATCTTAAGTCTCGCTTGATTGTTGGTTTGGATGATAAAGTTTTGGGCTTAACCAAAACTTAAAAATAACTTAAAAAAATACTTTTTTGTTTGCTTCATTTGTCTAATTTTGCTTTTTATACACTACGGATAATGAACAGATATACATTTTTATCATCTTGGCAAATGTATTTGCTTCGTCAATTGGGGCGCGAATTCCCCTTTATTGAGATGATGTATATTGTTTATAAACCGGAAATTGGCAAACCACTTGAAGCCCTTCTGTCAAAGAGAAAGAATAAAAAACATATCATTCGTGAATTTGATATCTCGGGAAGTGAAGAAATATTGGAACGGCAACGCCATAATAATAATGGTTTTCATAAATGGTATTCTCCCAATGAATTATCCATATTTCCAACAAAAAAATATGAAATACATACCGTAGGAATATTCAAAGAGAATGAAAATACTGTGCTGATGCTGTCTTTTGCCAGCAATATTGACAGGAAAACAGATTTGCTCTATTTGTTTGTTGATCGTGATAAGCTTGACTTTGGTATGCAATCGAAAAAGGAAGCACTTAGTGTTTTTGAAAAGCAATTTATCCAAACGACTATATATCACCGACTTACGATACTGTTGGAAGATCAAGTGACAAATATCAATGCGTATGCAAAGGATCGAAAAGCACATAAACTTCTGATCGCAAAATATTCCGATTACAAAAATCGATATTTAAAACAACAAGACCAATTGAATGAGGTGCTCGATTATTTAATCGCCAAAATGGTCAAAACAGAAGAGGCTAAATACAATGCAAAAATCATTATTTCTCCCGAAACCCGTAAATTGATCGGGGCTTTTGCCGTCAATCTACCCCAATTGGAGCAAAACTTACAAGAAGCTATTGAAAGGGCTTCGCTCAATTTCTTTAAGGATGAAGATATTATCGTGGAGGAATGGGATTTTGAAGAGAAAGCATTGCAGAAACAAAAGTCAATAATCGAACATACCGAAAGAGAAAATATTATCATTGCTCTGATGGAGGATATTGAACAATCTATTGTGAAAACAAAACAGAATAAGGAAAAAATTGTCGCTTCAAATGTAGTAAAGTATCTGGATAATAAGATGACTCCACAAGCTATTACAGACTATTTCAAACGATATAAAAAAGAAATCCGGTATCTGTATAAGGATGATAAAGTGCGATGGAAATTGCTTTACGATAATTTCCGTCCATTTTCCAATGCTATTGATTAGGTTTGCTCATTCTTTGTCTAAATGAACAAAACGATAGGCAAAAAATACAACGAGAAATACAATCGCTCCGAACAAAATACTTGACAAGCTGTCACCAATGCCATTCCATCTGCCTGTAGCAGTCATAATTTTAGCATAGTTAACATATAGGAAAATGCTTACAAACAGGGTGTTAAACATCTTCAACATTAGAATGCCAAGATGCAGATACTCATTCTTTTTGGCATCCAATTCGTCCAAATATTGCACTATCACAGGTAAAAAATAGGCTGTCAGTTCGAGTAGAAAAAAGAAGGCAGCACCGACAATGGAAAGGTTCCATATACTGTTTCTGGATGCCATTCCATCAACCTCACCTTTACGGTTGAAATGCCTTGGAATTTCATCGGGCAAATCATCATAATAGAGATATGGGATGAGAAAAAGAAGCAATACAATTGCAAATCCCAAGATGGAAATAATATGTTTTGTCTTAATCTTATTCAACGTCAAAGTTTTTGTTGATGATAATATCAGCGATAGATTTATGTCCGGAAATAATCTTATGCTCAATGCTTAATATTTGATCCAAAAAATCATCTTGCTTTTCCCGATTTCTTTTTTTCCTTGATTCTATTGTGTCTATTTTGTTGCGATTGATAAATATCTTCGTGTCAATATTTTTTAACAAACTGGTATAAGTGCCTTCGGCAATAAACACTTGATAGCGAGTAAGATCCACCTCTTCGGTGTCAATAACATCAGCATCAAAATCTACCAATGGTTTGATAATACTTCCTTGATGATTCTTGGCTTTTGCCAAATGTTCGTCCAAAAAATCCAAACGTACTTCATGATTGCCTACCCAGCGAATATCAAGTTCTCTCTGACGGGCATTGCTTTTGGGTGGCAATTTGAAGTAATCATCTTGACCGAAAATGAAACAGCTAATCCCTTCGGATTCTAAAATTTCTGCGATCGCCGTAGCAATTTCTGATTTCCCGGCACCGGATTCACCCGCTACACTGAGCGAATATACCTTTGCTTTGCGAATCTTGTCAATGATTTTCTCGACCACCTGCTTTCCAGCTTTCCGGTGATGAGCATCCAAAATTAATATGTCTCCTTTCATGATATTCTGCAATTTATTTTACGATATGTGATATTGAATTCCTTAAATTGTTTTTTACTGCTCGTACAAAATTTTTGCAAAATTAGTTATTTTTACCGGATTTTGAATAAGTAGTTTCTAATAATTTGGAATTTGCTTTTACTTAATTTCACACAGAAATCACAGAATAACACAGAGAGTTTCACACAGACTTCACAGAATTACACAGAGAGTTTCACACGGAAATCACGGAATTACACAGAGAGTTTCACACAGAACTCA
>CAZLTF010000018.1:0-5149 GCA_964562195.1 uncultured Bacteroidales bacterium
GCACCGTGTTTACGCGGACTTATATGATGAATGATTTTGGGAAAAAATTCTTTCCCAACTCCGCTTTCGCCTGTTACCAATACGCTTAAATCCGTGTGTGCCACCTGCGTAGCAATATCTATCGCACGATTGAGCAGGGGAGAATTTCCAACGATTCCAAATCTCTGTTTTATTGATTGTAAATCCATACTGACAACTTCAAAATTTGATGACAAAATTACAGTATTTTATGACATCGAAAATATTTTTTATGATTTTTTGATAAAATGCGGTGAAGAATTCGTTGAAATTCGGATAATGTCAAACAATCGCTTTGTTTCGGCATAGAGACTTGTACGGTAGAATCTGTTTTTTCTTTCTTTCTCACAGTATTCTTCCGGAAAAATATTTTGATTGAGAGTTCCCGCATTATTAATAAAGGAGGAGCATTTATTGATTTTGCATTTTTTGCAATAATAAAATGATTCAATAATAAATAATCTTGTACCTTTGCACTCTCAAAATTTTTCCGCAGATGAAGAAGATTTTATTGATTTCCATGTTTTGTTTGTTTATTTTGTCGAATATTCATGGGCAAGTACCTGCCAATTATTACGATAGCGCCATCGGTCTTACCGGCGATGATTTAAAGCAGGAGTTAAAAGACATTACTACCAACGGGCATTCCCCTATCTCATACAATGCAGTCTGGAGTGCCTTCGGCAAGACGGATGTATATCCTGCTCCTGACAATACTACCATTTGGGATATGTACTCGGATGTGCCCGGTGGCACGGCTGCTTATTATTACACGCTCAGTGATGACCAATGTGGTACTTTTAGTGCCGAAGGAGATTGTTACAATCGTGAGCATTCTTTTCCGAAATCATGGTGGGGTGGAAGTAAGGATAAAAATGATGATGAAGGAGACCCTACTAAATATAGCACCCAATACACGGATCTCAATCAGCTGGTGGCTTCCGATGGTTATGTTAACGGAATGCGTGATTCTTATGCCTACGGTGATGTGGAAAGCACTTCTTGGTCTTCCACCAATGGTTCAAAATTGGGGACAAATACGAGCGTGTACGGAAGCTCTTGGACGGTTTTTGAACCCATTGATGAATACAAAGGCGATTTTGCCAGAGCTTTATTTTATATGGCAACACGCTACGATGTAGCTTCTTGGGTACAGGATAATTCAAGTACGGATATTGTTTATGTTTTCAATAATGACGGTAGCTTTCGCAATGAATATTATGCTATGATATATCAATGGCATCAAGATGATCCGGTAAGCCAAAAGGAATTGGATCGCAATGATGAAGTCTATAACAAACAGCATAATGCAAATCCATACATCAATCATCCTGAGTGGGTATGTGAAGTTTTCGGCGCTTGTCCGATTCTTCCCGAACCGGATAATTATCCTACCGGCTTCGCCGCAACAGCCGTTGGGAGTAGCCAGATAGATCTTTCTTGGACGGATGCGACCGGAAGCAATTTGCCGGAATTTTATTTACTGAAGGCTTCCACTGCCAATAGTTTTTCCGATCCGGCAGACGGCACGGATCCAAATGAAGATACTGACCTTTCTGATGGTTCGGCATTGGTAAAAGTAGCACATGCTTCGGGGGCGGCTTACAGTTTTGCAGGACTTTCGGCTTCTACGACCTATTATTTCAAAATATGGTCATATACCAATTCGGGAACGGATATTGATTTTAAAACTTCACCTTCGGCACCTGTCGCCAATGCCACCACCGGCGCTACGGGTTCTACCACTTGTGAAGATTTTGACACGGGATTGGCATCTTCATATACTACCGGTGACGTGAGCCTCAGCAGTGGCACTTGGCATCTGAATCAGGTCTATAAAGAAGCAGCATCTGCCTCACATGGTGGAAGTGGTGCAGCTGCACGTATCAACGATGATAAAGCCGGAGCACATCTTCGAAGTCCGGCACTCAATAGCCTTGGAAATGTAAGTTTCTGGTACAGAGAGCTGAATAGTGGTGGCGGAACTTTTGTCTTACAAAAAAGCTACGACAATAGCTCTTGGACCAATATTACTTCGCAAAGTTATAGCGGCACTTCATACACTCAATTTTCTTATGATGTAAATGACGGGAATAATCCGGTTTATATTCGAATTTTGAGTGATAACAATCCCGGACACTTGATCATTGATGATTTCTGTTGGACTATATTTTCCTCTTCTTCCAACTCCGCAGAATCGGACATTGTACGAAGTACTTCCTTTACCGAACCGGAGAATATTCCGTATATCAATTACCAAGCTACCGATATTCAGAATGCGGGGAATGATATTGAAGTTGCCCGTTTTAGGATCCGTGACGGCGCTGCCGGAAATGATAGCGATAGCGAACCCACTACGCTTAGTGATATTAGTTTTTCTTTGACACAAGCAGCGGATGTCAGGCGTATTGCAATCTATGATGGTACGACAGAACTGGCAGAGACAGAAGCTGCTTCTACCGTTTCGTTTAGTGGATTGTCATTGACGGCAGCAGACGATGGAAGCAAAGATTTTTCAATCCGGATGAGTTTTCAAACGGCAATCACGGATCAAGATCAATTTCAACTTACGATTGTTTCCGCCACTGCCCATTCATCCGGCTCCAATTTTGCCACTTCCAATGCAGGAGGAGCAAGTACAGATATGAGTGCTGATCGAAACCGTTTGAATGTAGTCGCCGATCGTCTGGTGATCAATGTTCCCGCATCGGCAAGCAGAAATACAAATTTTGATGTTAGCCTCACGGCAAAAGATGCCTTGGGGAATATGGATGTCAATGAAACGACTGCCGTGACACTCTCGCTGGCAAGTGGCTCCGGTACACTTTCCGCCGCCAGCGGTCTAAACCGGAATTTAACTGCCGGAATGACCACATGGAATGATGTGCAATATGATGTAGCAGAGGATATTATGATAGAAGGTCAATCTTCTTCTTTGCAAAATGTTACGAGTGATCCGCTTAGTATTACGAGCAATGGCACTCTCTTTATTTCTGAAGTCGCCGATACCAAAGATAACTACAAATACCGTTTCGTGGAAATATACAATGCTTCGGCTTCGGCGATTGATCTTGCCGCAGGCAATTATTATCTTACGAAACAATCCAATGGAGGTAGTTATGTGGATATTGCCATGAGCGGGACAGTGGCTGCTCATGCTGCTTTTGTGATTGCTTACAATGCAACGGAATTTCAAAATGCCTATGGGTTTGCTCCTGATCAGAGTAGCGGAAATATTTCCGGTAACGGTGATGATGCTTACTTCTTGTATCAAAATGGAGATCATTCCACAGGAAATCTTTTAGATATTTATGGTGTTGAAAATGAGGATGGAAGTGGAAAGAATTGGGAATATCTGGATGGGCACGCCGTTCGCAAAAGAAATATTGATTGGCCGGCTACTACTTGGGATGCCGGGGAGTGGTCTATCACAAGCGCTGCTTCGGGCACTGGCTCAGGAAGCGGACAGATGACTCCCGGAAGACATAAGACAAATCTCCAATGGACAGGAAACACCTCTACGGATTGGAATCTTGCCTCCAATTGGGATACTCAATATGTGCCCGATGCTTCGGATTTGGCTATTATTGCTTCCTCTTCCAATCATCCGGAAATTACCGAAGATGCGATGGTTTATAGACTGACAATTGTGCCCGGAATGCATTTGACCGAAGGAGAAAATCTTCATTTTGAGATGGGTGAGAAAGTGATATTGCAGAGTGATGCGAGTGCGAGTGCCGGTTTTATTGGTTTTGGCTCCGTAGAAGCTGATATTGAGACTTTTATTTCTGCCGAAGAGTGGCATATGCTTGCACCGCCTGTGCAGAATGATGATTCGGGAACTTTTACCGGAGTCTATCTCAAAGAGTATAATGAGAGTGATAGCTCTTGGACTTATATCAATCCGACGAACATTGCATTGGAAAATGGTAAAAGCTATTTTGTGTGGTCTCCTGCATCTATGGGAGATTTTACGGCTACTCATCAAGGTACGATTTTGACTGCTGACAGGACGATAGACTTGGATTATACCAATCCTCATCCGCACCCCGGTGGTATGGGGTGGAATATGATCGGCAATCCATATTCTTCGGGACTTTTATTCAATTCGGACTGGAATATCCAAAATGCCGGACAGACGATTTATGCTTGGGATCAGAGTAGCGGCAACTATAAAAGCGTCAATACCAGCGGTATAGGAAGCATGGATTCGATCGTAAGCATGGCGCAAGGTTTCTGGATACGGGCAACGGCAAGTGGAGCTTCACTTACCATTCCACGCGACAATCGCTGTCATACTTCCAATGTGTTCATGAAAAAAGAGATGCCAAACAGTGATAATGAATATCATTTTATCCTTTCGGGAAACAATCATTCGGATGAAGTTGTCATCGCTTTTCGTGAAGATGCTACCGATGGATTTGATAGTAAATATGATGCCTACAAATTGGCGGGCAAGAATGTTGCCCCGCAATTGTACTGTGTGCAGGACGGGCTTAGAATGTCGATGAATGTGTTAGCTGTCAAACAGACGCTTGATTTGTTTGCCGGAGTAGGAGAGGACGGAATATATACCCTCCGGATGTCTGAGCCGCTGCCACAAGAGTCTGTATGGATAGAAGATGTTGAGAACGGAGTGATAACTAAAATTAGTGAAAGCAATTATTCATTTTTTGCTTCGCAAGCAGATGCTCCCAAAGCTTTGAAAGTATATTTCTCTCATCCGGCTTCGGATATTGAGAATAGCAAACGGGATTATCAAATAATCGCAAACAGACATCGTTTGATAATTTCTTCACCGCAAGCTGTGGATGCTGTGATATATGTCTATTCTCTGAATGGTCAGTTGTTGAAGCAAGAGAAAATGCAAGGTGATGAATGTCATTTCTCGTTGAAGACTGCTACTTCCTGCGTCTTTGTGAAAATTGTTGACAAAAATGAAGTATTTATTCAAAAGATTATTTTGTGGTAAAGATATTTATCTATTTTTGCCGGACAATAAATATATATTTTTATGAAAATAGAAGCGAATAAAGTTGTTAGCATCAGCTATACATTGAGAAAGGATAGCCATGAAGGTGCTCAGATCGAAAATGTTCCTGCCGAAAAGCCATTGGAATTTATCTTCGGG
>CAZLTF010000019.1:0-3489 GCA_964562195.1 uncultured Bacteroidales bacterium
TTTGAATATTTTGTATTGAACTAAACCTCTCTCCCGGGAGGGAGGTTTAGTTCTGGCATCGCCATATCCTATTTTTTTTCGTTTGCATATTTCTGTTATGGGAGATATGTGCCAAAAATTAATGGTATTGCTGAGTTGAAATGGAGATGAGCGGGGGCTTAGGTTGGAATAGTGTTGGGTAGAGAGGAGAAAACAGAGTTCACGGGTGGTGTAGTGGAGAATTATTTTTTGATATTCCCAAAAATTGAATTCTTAGCAAAGGATAAATACCTACTTTTGCATAAAATAAAATGATATGCAATTTCTACATCCGGAATATTTATATGGGCTGACGTTGGTTGCAATACCTGTCATCATTCACTTGTTTAATTTCCGGAGATTTCGTAAAGTATATTTCACCAATGTTGCTTTTCTAAAAGAGATAAAGAAAGAGACGAAGAAGCAATCCCGTTTGCGCCATTTACTCGTATTATTTTTACGGATAATGACGATAATAATGCTTGTTTTGGCTTTTGCCAAGCCATATTATCCGGAAGCTCAACAGCTAAATCATTCAAATTCCAATCTTACCTTGATTTATCTCGACAACTCATTTAGTATGGAAGGGAGAGAGGAAGGGAGTTCTGCATTGGAAAAAGCCAAGAATAGTATTGTAGAGCTTTGCAATTATCTGCCCAAGAATAGGTTGTATCATTTATTGACCAATGATATGTCGGGGAGTTTTCAGGTTTTGCAAAAAGAAGAACTTCTGGCGAGGCTCTCCAAAGTGCAACTGAGTGCTGCATTTCGAAGCTTCAAAGAGATTCGAAAAAGAATCTCGGAAATCAAAAAGAGGGATGAGGTGAAGTCAATGGATGTATATTATCTGTCTGATTTTCAGGAGATAAACTTTCGGCACTCGAACTTTGAACAGGATTCCACGCTAAGCTGGAATTTGATTTCTTATTCTCAGATCAATGTGGACAATTTGTATATCGACAGTTGTTGGATACAGTCGCCTGTCAATTTATTGGATGTAGTCGTGAAAGTCAATTTTAGAATGAAAAATAGCGGCAAAGAGGCTGTCAATAAGATTCCTGTACGGCTGTTGTTGAATGGAAAAGAGATTGCCGTCCGCGCGGTAGATTTGGCTGCCCGCCAACAAAAAACATTTTCGCTTTCTTTCAAGGCTAATCAGACGGGAATGAATCGGGCGGTATTGCAGATTGATGATTATCCTGTGAGCTTCGACAATGAATTGAATTTTAGTTTTGATATTCGTTCCAAAGTGAAGGTGTTGGAGATTGATGAGTCCTATAATTCTAATTATTATTTGAAAACTTTATTTGGACAAGATTCTTTGGTGGAATATCACAGTGTTGGAAAAAACACTATAGCCTATGATCAACTAAATCAATATCATACGATTATCATAAATGAGTTGATGGATATGTCGAGTGGTTTGGGGAGTCGTCTCAAAGAATATGTAGAGCGGGGTGGCAATATTGTTTATTTGCCGTCTTTGAAAGCCGATCATACTGATTTTTGCCATTTATTTGATCTGGCTCGTTATTCTTTGCCGGATACCAACCGTGTTCGTGTGTCTTTTATAGAGTTGCATCATCCGGTTTTCAAAGATGTTTTTGAGAAAATACCCGAAAATCCCGACTTGCCAATTGTTTACCATTACTTGCCGATGAAATATGCGGCTGCTTCGGATGCCGTTTCTTTGATAGAGATGGAACAAGGCAATGCCTTTCTTTTGTATTATTCACGTGGACGTGGCAATATATTTCAATTTGCTTTGCCGATGCAGAGCCGGTTTTCCAATTTCCCAAAACAAGCTTTGTTTGTTCCGGTAATGTACAATATGGCAATCTTTAGACGACAGTCTCAAACTTCCTATTTTTCTATCGGATATGAAAACAATATATTGCTCGACGGAGTCTATTCGGGAGAGAAAGATCCGTTGAAAATAAAATCTGTGAATGATGACTTTGAATATATTCCACGTATGCATCGATTGGAACAAGGCGTGAGTATTCAAACCGGAGATAGAATCAAAAAAGCTGGTTTCTATGAGGTGCTTGATTCCAAGAAGGTGTATGCCGTCTTTGGAATGAATTATGATCGTAAGGAATCGGAATTTAGTTTTATGGATCAGGATGCGATGCGGTCGTTTTTTGATCCGGAGAAAAATCAAAATGTGAAGATTTTGTCCGGTATTGACAAAGAGCTAACTTCCTCTTTGATGCAGGAAAATGACAAGCCGGAGTTCTGGTTTTGGTTTATATGGTTGGCAATCGTATTTTTGATATTGGAGGCGATTGTATTGCGATGGATGAGCTAATATTTCCGGCTATTCGCAATGCAAAAAAACGAAGGTGGAAGATGAAACACTAATTGGAAAACAGGGATTGAGATATGAAGATAAATTATGACTTTGTCAAAAAAAATATGAAACAAAGTAGGAATATCCGGAAAATGATGTGTGATGGAGATCTTATTTATATGGTTGAAAAAAAGAAAGTTAATTGATGTTTAGAATGAGAGTGATGAATTGTATGGGAAGAAGATACGGACGTATTGCAATAATATTTCGCAAGGGCTGCATACTTAGTGCTTGGGACAAAATACCAATTTGTTTATCAAGGATTGATAATAACGTGATTCGAGAATTCGTTGCGCCGGTGTTTGAAACAGCCTCTTCAAATTGGGCGCTTTTTCTCGAAGCATTATCCGGGAAGATGGCTTCGTACCGGACATTATCGATGAAAATACTTGTTTTTTTACTCCTCACAGGGCAATCAACACTGATGATGGGGCAAGATTTGGCAATGAAGGAAAACGATTGGGTGGATTCGGTCTATCAAACGATGAGTTTGCGGCAGCGCATCGGACAATTATTTATGATCCGGGCACATTCCGACAAAGGCGCTTCGCATATCGAAATGGTGAAAAATGCGATACGTGAAGAGGCGGTAGGGGGCTTGTGTTTTTTTCAAGGAACGCCCCTGGCTCAATTGAGACTTACCAATGAATATCAGGCATTGGCGGACATTCCGTTGTTGGTGGCGCAGGATGCCGAATATGGTTTGGGTATGCGTCTGGACAATACTTTCCATTTTCCTTTTCAGATGACGATGGGAGCGATGGACGATGACAGCCTCGTTTATGAAGCAGGGAGGGAAATTGCACGACAGCTCAAACGCATCGGTGTACGAATGAATTTTGCACCCGTCGTTGATGTAAACAACAATCCTGATAATCCGATTATCAACAGCCGGTCTTTTGGTGAAAAACCTTATAGAGTAGCTGCTTTTGGCGCAGCCTATATGAAAGGGCTTCAAGATGAAAAAGTGATGGCGGTAGCCAAACATTTTCCCGGACACGGGGACACGGATATGGATTCTCACAAAACCTTACCTCTGGTTTCTTTTGGACGCAATCGCCTGGATTCAATTGAGTTGGTGCCGTTTAAAGCTCTGATTGACAGTGGTGTGAGTGCTG
>CAZLTF010000020.1:0-11917 GCA_964562195.1 uncultured Bacteroidales bacterium
GGCGCCGCACCTTAAAAGAAAAAGCGGATTTGATAAAGACGGCTTCCGAAAAATTAATATTGGAGATGTTGCCTGTATTGGATGATTTCGAAAGAGCTATAAAAGCAAAAATCGAAGCCGGTGAAGAAGTCGTAGAGACAGAGGGAATGTCGCTGATTTACAATAAGATGAAACTTATTCTTGAGAAACAAGGGGCTGTTCAGATGAAGTCAATGGGAGAGGAATTTGATCCTGAATTTCATGAAGCAATAGCACAAATTCCCGCTCCCAAGAAGAAACAAAAAGGTAAAATATTGGATGTGGTAGAGAATGGTTTCCTTTTGAATGACAAGGTAATACGCTTTGCAAAAGTAGTAGTAGGAGTATAAATTTTTCGTTTGGAAAAGCTTGGCTTGAGAGATGTTTTGGACAGAGGAACGAATGTGTAGTAAGGATTTTCGGGCAGGAGCCTAATAAATGAAACCGGTGTTATATTTCAAGCACTACACCGCTTTTTGAAGGTAAAAAAATAAACAGAATGAGCAATAAAAGAGATTTTTACGAAGTATTGGGAGTATCGAAGAATGCCAGTGCAGCGGAGATAAAAAAAGCATATAGAAAACTTGCTATAAAATATCATCCTGATAAAAATCCGGATAATCCGGAAGCAGAAGAGAAATTTAAAGAAGCCGCAGAGGCTTATGGTGTGTTGAGTGATGACGAAAAACGTCAAAAGTATGATCGTTTTGGATTTGCCGGTGTCGGAGCAAGTGCTTCGGGACACGCAGAATATTCAAATATTGATGATATTTTTGCCCGGTTTGGCGATGTTTTTGGTGATTTCTTCGGTGGTGGATTTGGTGGCGGGGGACACCGGAGCGGTATGCAGGGACGAAGAGGTGGACATATCAAGATACGCGTGAATTTGAGTCTGGAAGACGTGGCAAAGGGTGTGACGAAAAAGATAAAAATAAAAAAAGCAGTCGTTTGTAATGTATGCCAAGGAAGTGGAGCCAAAGATAGGAATGCGACACGCACTTGTTCTACTTGTCATGGATCGGGAAAGGTAGTGAAAATCGTAGATTCGTTTTTCGGAAGAATGCAGCAGGAGAGTGTTTGTCCGACTTGCCATGGTGAAGGACAAATCATCACGGATCGATGTTCAAACTGCCATGGCGAAGGTGTCGTGAGAGGTGAGGAGGTCGTGGAGATTCAAATTCCCGCCGGCGTAGAAGATGGAATGCAAATGACGATGCGCGGTAAAGGAAATGCAGCTCCCAACAATGGCATACCCGGCGATCTCATCGTCCAGATGAGTGTCAAAGAGCATGACCACTTTATTCGTGACGGTAATGATATTGTCTATAATGCTTATGTCAATTTTGTAGATGCCGCTCTCGGTGCCAAAGTGCAGATTCCTACTTTGACAGGAAAAGTAAATATCACGATGCCTCCCGGAACGCAAAGCGGTAATATCTTTCGCTTGAAAGGAAAAGGAATACCCGGTCTCAATCGTCATTCCAATCAAGGAGATCAATTGGTGATTATCAATGTCTGGACTCCCAAAAGATTGACTAATGTCGAAAGAGAAATGCTCGAAAGATTGAGACAATCTCCCAATTTTCAACCGGAAAAAAGCAGTAAGTCCGGTAGCTTTTTTAAACGGATGAAAGATTATTTCTATAGACAATAATGAGATAAGTGGGAGTGATATAAAGTGCTGTCAGTTAGTCTGATGGCATTTTTTTTACCACCAGTGTTGTTCGCCTTTTGCTTCTATGGTGAAAATTCTTTCTTCCTTTTTGGAGTCTTTTTCTACCAGCCAGAGTAAGGCGTTTGACGGAGCGGAAAATTGGAGCGGATTTTTCTCCTTTGCTATTTGTGAACCTAATTTTTTCCACTCTTTATCCCAGTAAAACAGCTCATATTCCTTGCCGTTTTTGAAAGCGGATTCCCGTATTTCATCGGTGGTTTTCACTATGGCTCGCCGTGTAGTAGAATACAATTTGATATTTATTTGATGGCTCGTATCGGCTTGTAAATAATGACATTTACCGGTAGAATCCAGAATGAAAGCATCATTTGCAGCGATCAATTTTTGCTTTTTGTAATACGCAGGAAGATAAACAATATCACTTCCCATATCCGAAAATTGCGCTTCGCCATTTTTGATTTTTCCCCAGTGTATCGCTTTCCATTCACCCGAATTGAAGACACATAGATACGCAAAATGTACACTGTCGGGTGCCGGATTGCTTAGTTCTACATTGGGACTTACTGCCGCAATATATTCTTGGGTGACATCTATGTAGGTTTTGCTTCTCAACCAGCCGGGGACTTTTTCATAGCTGGGTTTGATGCTAGCGAGTGCATCTTTTTGAGTGGCAAACATCTTACGATATACTTTTGCTTTTTTGTTGTTAAGTTTGTATTCACCCGGATTTTGAAGCCCTCCCATAAAGATAACAAGTTCTCTTGAGGGAGTGAGAATTGCATTCCACGCGTGATTGTTTCCTGTATTAGGCCAAGCGGGGGTATAGTCACTCACTACCGGTATTCCTTGTGCACGCATGGCATAGATTGCAAGATTGGTCATATCTTCGCATCTTCCTCGCTTTAATTCGAGCATCTCTTGATATCCCAAGTCTGTTGGATGACGATAAAATAAGGGGTCAAATGCATACCACGATTTTATTTCATTGTTGATCAAAAAAGCGGCTTCCATTGTATTTTTTCTATCCTTTATCGAATCGATAATCCAATGATAACGCTCGACAAATGCTCTTCGCCAATATTCAAGTGGCTCATTGCTACTCCGGTAGGGAAGGAGATAATTGCAAAACTCATCAAAAGACAAAAATCTTGCCCACGGCTTTTGCCATGCCTCAAATGCCAAATCTATATTTTCAATGAGAAACTTCGCCGTGATACTCCGAATATCGTAAATGATAGTGTCTTTGGCGAAGTCGATACTTCCGATTTTTTTTTCGACAGAATCCCACGCCCTAACCATTGTCGTATAATCAGGATAATCCAAAACGTTGAATGCCACATTATTGCCGGAGGAATCTACAATTTTGGCTTGATAATAACTATGTTTGCCCATATTTGAAATCAAAAAGTAGGCGGCTTTGAGTTTTAGTGAGTCTTCGCTGTGAACACTATAGTGGTCAATTGTCTTTTGAAGCTCAACGGAATTTGATTTTGCTTGCTCAAGTGCATCTTTTACTCGTAGAGGAATCGCATCGTGTTTGCACGAAAATAGAAAGATGCCGGCTAATGTCAAAATGATAAAATTGAGATGTCTCATCTGTTACTATTAAGAATGTTTAAAATAAAAATGCAAAAGTAGAAAAAAAAAAGAAAAATATTCTCAACTTGACAGAATTTTGTACCTTTGCGTTTTGAAAAATGGGAATGATATATGAATAGAAGAGGGTTAGCAATATTGCTATTGGTTTTGCTTTATGTTTTGAATTCTTGTCAAGAGAAGAATAAGAAAAGTCCTGATGATCAAGCTTGGGAAAGTGTGATGAAATCCGAGAATCCGGATACATATATGTCGTATGTGTCGAAGTATCCTAATGGCAAACATATTGCAAGTGCAATGAAAAAAATCGAAGAAGGGTATTCAAAAATGATGAACGATACGACTTCATTATTAGCTTCTTATGATGCCTATAAGGAAGCATTTCCGAATGGCAAATTATTGGATTTGTATGAAGAGAAGATTTATGAATATGCTTCTCTGAAGGGAGATTCGGCAATTGTTAGCGTGTATCAATCACGCTTTCCTGCCGGCAAGTATCTGCAGACCGTTGAGGCTGCCGGTGAAGATAATGATTTTGAAAAAGTCAAAGCGGGTGCTATGACAATGAAAGTTTTTCTGATGAATTATCCCAATACTTCCCGAAAGCCAGAATTGGAAAAATGGCTTGCCGATTCCGTTCAAAAAGTGAAAAATCTTGCATTATATAACCAATATGTCAATTTATTTCCCGAAGGTGACAATATGGAAACGATCCAAAAATTGGAAGAAGAAATTTTGTATCAAGAGGTTGTAAAATCCAAAAAGGCACAATTGCTCTTGGATTTTTTGGAAAAATTTCCTACTTCTTCTTTTGTCTCAAAAACGGTATTGATAACACACCCCAAAGATGTTGAGATTGAAGTCCTTGATACTACAGGAAATGTGATTCAAAAGATGATGAGCCGGGATACTTTGTATGCCGTAGATGGCGACAGGGTTTGGATCAAAATTAATAATCCTGATTTTAAAGAGTTTAGCACAACGATAGATGTTGATAAAAATCGTCCCGTCGAAGATTTTAAGTTGAAATATTCATCTAAATTCATCGTGTTTGAAAAATTTTCAGATGCAAATAGCCTTTGGGCAAAAAGCGGCAGTGATTATTCCGCAAAGGTCGAAGATGGCAAACTCTTGCTTGCTACCTCCTCATCGCAAGTGGAGATATTGAAAAAACAAAAAATTGATTTTAAACGGGATTTTAGTTTGCAAATACGTTTTAAATTTGTCGAAAAGAAGGGAAAGGGCATTGCTTATGTCGGACTCCTTTGGGGCGATAACTTGAAAACCAATTATTTTTTCGTCAGCATGGACGGAAAAGCAGGGGCTGGAAACAAAGATTCAAGAGCTTTGTCATCCGATAATAATTTTGGATATGACGGTTGGTCAAGATCTTGGTTGAGCGCCCAGACTTATAAGAGGGATGACTTTAATGAGATGATTGTTACCAAAGTTGGCAAGAATGTCAGATATACATTAAATGGATTATCAATTTCTGCATTTCAGTTGATGAATACGCCGCGTGACAGGTATATAGGAATCGGAATCGGACAGGCAAAAGTGATGATTGATCAGATTATTTTGAAACAATAAACGAATGAAAATCAAAATATTTCATAATCCCCGTTGCAAAAAATCGAGGGCAGGTTTGGCTTATCTGCAAGAAAAAACACAAGATTTTGAAATTGTTTATTACCTGAAAGATGGTATTTCTGTCGAGACCCTTGAAGCTCTTTTTCAGATGATGGGAGTAAGCGCTCGAGAAATGATAAGGACACAAGAAGCATACTACAAAGCCGAATTGAAAACAAAAACACTTACCGAAGAAGAATATCTTGCGGCAATCAGCAATCATCCAAAATTGCTAAAACGTCCGCTTGTCGTAGTAGGAGACAGGGCTGTATGGGCTGACCCGCCCGAAAAATTAGATGCCATACTATAAGCCTTTCTCACCTGTTTGGAAGTTCTTTTGCAGACCTTTGCTAAGGTCTTTTTCGATTGTTAAGTTTTCTCCCTTTGTCTTATTTGGAGTCTCCGAGTATGATGGGTAAGCCGTCTTTTGAATTGCCGATAATTACAATTTTGCTATTTGATGAGTTTGCGAGTTCCAGTGTAGCGCTGATTCCTTTTTCACGCAAAATTTTATCTGTCAAACTTGCGTTGATAATATTGTTGGCTTTTGCTTTTCCTTCTGCTTCAATACGCTGCCGTTCAGCCTCTTGCAGTGCTCTGTCAAGTTTATATTTATATTCCAATGCAAGTTGTTCTTGTTTTGATTTGCTTTCAATAGCCCTTTTGATAGACTCGGGAAGTTTGATAGAACGTAATAATATTTTGTTTAGTTGAACAAATTTTCCAGTAAGGATCTTCTTGGTTTCAACAAAAATCTCTTCTTGAATGGCATCTTTTTTGGTAGAATAAATTTGCTCGGGAGTATATCGTCCGATAACACTACGGGTAGAAGAACGAAGAGCGGGAATGATAACTCTGTGTAAATAGTCCACACCAATGGTCGAATGGAGTTTTGCAACATTTTCTTTCTCAGGCTGATACCAAGCGGAAACATCAAGATCAATTTGCAATCCGTTGTTGGACAATACATCCATCTTTTCTGCAATCTCTTGTTGTCTTACTTCATATTCCACCATCGTATTCCAAGGTGCAATAAAATGAAATCCTTCCGAATAAACATGCTCCAAGTCAATACCACCGCCAAATTTTTTGAATAATACACCTCTAAAACCGGCTTCTATTGTGACTGTAATACTATTCCATGAAATAAATAGGATGAGCAATAGTGCTCCTATACTTACCAACGGAAATACTTTTTTGGGCTGAAATTCGGGAATGTTTTGTGTTTGATGTGTTTGCATTTCAAATGTTTTTTAACTGTTTTTATTCATTTTATCTTTTATTTCTTTTTCTACATCTGACAAAGGTACTTGCCCGTCTTGTATGGTTTTTTTGACGTGTTGTACTGTGTCATCAAGATTTGATTTGACTTCATGTTCCACTTTCTTGATTTCCCTGCGCAACTCATCCGTGACTCCTCCTGTCGCACGTTTTATCTCATTGATACCTTTGCCAAGTGTACGCGCTATCTCAGGAATCTTTCTTGGTCCGAAAACCAAATAGACAACCAAGACAATGAGGAATATCTCTCCTCCTCCCATGTTAAAAAATAGAAGCATAATCTTCCTAAAATTTTATGCAAATGTAGGTATTTATTTTCTATGACATACAAATTTGTTACTTTTCAATTTTTTTTAGGAAGAATAAAGTGTACTTGGCTTATATCAATCGTTTTTCTATCGGAAAATATTAAGTCATATCGCCGGACAAAGAAAATATCACCCTAATATGAGTTTTTACAATTTAGTATGAAAGATCTCAATAAAATGGAGACCAACATTACGGACACTCAATCTTAGACAAGATTGGCAAAAAACTCATAAATGAAGGAAAACACAACAACGGATTGATCACGAACCTCTGTGGTATGTTCGCTTCATTGTTTTCACGTGATTTGCACTAAGGTTGATGGTCCGTTTTTATTGAACGAGAATTTTCTTTGTTATGGTTGTATTGTCAAGTATCACTTGTACCAGATAATACGCCCTTGAGGTTGCGAGAGGAATTTTTGTTTGGGCTGTAAAAGACTCTACCTGAGTAATCTTATTTCCCCAAAGGTCATAGATATATGCTTTTGCCTTCTGTTTCGGATTAGCCAACCGGATTACGATTGATTTGTCGTAAGCATAAATATTTGAAAGCGAATTGTGTGCCTCGGTAATTCCTTGTGGTGAAGCAAAGTGGAGAATAAAACGATCCGGACTGTCATTTGTGTTTGCTGCAAATGAATATGAGTTGTTGATAGACAGGTCTTGCCATTCACCGGTAGATTTGTCTTCAAGCCAAATAGCTTGTTTGAAAGCAGATACACCATTGAAGACTATATGGTAAACTCCTTCGGAATGTGCCTCAAATGCCAATGGAATACTTTCGATACTTTCGATGGCAGGATTCCAATATTGGATGAACTTTTTCTCATCTTCGACAGCATAAATATCTGCAATAGAATGCGCAGATGCCAAGTATAATGCATCAAAATCAGGATCATAGCCTATTGAGGTTTTATTATCAA
This sequence comes from uncultured Bacteroidales bacterium, assembly GCA_964562195.1. GTDB lineage: Bacteria > Bacteroidota > Bacteroidia > Bacteroidales > S143-32 > S143-32. Next base: position 7,431 of record CAZLTF010000020.1, read on the forward strand.
ATCCGATTAGAATTTCGTTTTCTTTTCCGTCTTTTTGCACTGTGATGCGAAGGGTATTGGTTGGTGTTGAATAAGACCTGTTTTTCATAAGCTCTTTGGCAGGTCTGTGAAATCTTTGGGAAGCGGGAAAGTCCATATGTGCTCCGGCAGCCGTTGCTTTGATGAAAAATGCTTGTCCGGCAGCGATGATACTGTCTGCTCCTCCAGTTTGCATACCATTATAATTGTACGTGTCATAAGAACCGTTTGCATCATCATACAAGTAGATAATAGGTGAGACATTTTGTAAATCCCAAGAGGTATCTCCATTCCAATCCAGAGCCGCCGTGAAAGGATTCCCTACAAGATTCCATCCGATAGAGTCCGCAGCCAAACTACTATATTGATATGACAATGGATAGTCATCAATAGAAGTACTTAGCGGTAAACCGATTTGTTCAATCGAATCTCCCGGTGTAGGGTAGCTGCCACCGTCCGAGGGATTCCAATCTGTATAGCCCATTCCTGCAGTCAAACTTTGTTGCAATGGGAGATATAAGTTAATCCATTCCCAGTTTGGCTCATCATAAGCATACAGATAAGTCCAAAGGTAGGTATCATTCCATTCGGGAAAAACAGCCGGCGATACAAAATGCCAAGCATCCTTTGTCAGATATTGCTGAAAACGGACGCTGTCCGAATTGGCATCTACTTTGATATTTCCCCTTACTATCATAGATGGACTGTGTGTCAAATCATCTTCCAAAAATAATGTTGAATGTTCACCTCCTTTGATGACAATGGTCGAATTACTTCCTTCGGTTATAGTCCAACCCGGTTTAACGATCATTCCCTTGCCCCATCCCTGAGCCGAAAGTGAACTTGCGAATATATACAGAATATTAATCAGTAGAAAAATGTTTTTCATATACAGCAATTTTATACAATATCATCCTGAAAGAGTGCTTTTTTTTGAAAAATCCCCCAAAATTTACTATTGACTGTGAGAAATAATATGATCAATGACATTGTTGCACGATGATATAGTCTTTCAATCTTTAAGGGAGATGAGATATATGGAGATTGAGAAAAAATAGAAACTTAAGTGCTGAGCTGTAATGAATGAATAGGGATGTTTGAAAAAAAATCTTTTGTTTTCAATATCGGATACTTCAATTTGAAATTGGCGTTTTCTTTCGAAATATCATAAAAAATGAATTTCGAATTGGATGCAAAATATGTGAATTGTCATAAATATTTCAACAAAAAATGTATGAATTTGTCGTACTAATCAAAATTTGTATTACATTTGCAAAACGCAGTCTTCTTATATTTTTTTGCAGGTTTGAATGAAGAGGCTGTTTATGGGTATGAAAATAGTCATATAATTTAGTTGCTTTTGAAAATGAAAGATAAATATAAATGGTTTTTTGATCAATCCCCGTTTATGATTGTTATATTGGATGAACATGGGATTGTGAAAAATATTAATCAAAAAGTTTTTGATTGGCTCGGTTATTCTCCGGATACTTTCATTGGCGAACGTTTCATTTCTCTGAAAGAGCTTTCCGGCGAGATAGAAGAGCCTTTAAATGAAAAGAGCAAAACGCCCATAGAAATAAGTTTTTTAAGTTCGGATAAAACTATTAAAAAAGGTCAAATATTTTCGATAGCTACACCGGATAAGAATACAACAATACTATACATTCAAAATGATACGTTTTTCAAAAAGGAAGAGAATGTAGCCGGTTTTCAGTATAGAAGAGCATTGCTAAGTCTTTTTAATTCTCCTGCAAATACGATTGTTATTCTTAATAGAAAGTTTAAGATCGTAAGAATAAATGATCATACTCTCAATCTACTAGAGAGAGACCGTGTCGATATTTTAGGACGTGATATTTTTTCATTTGTTAAAATAGAGAAGTCTCAGTTGTCAAAAATAATTTCTTCTCAAGAAAGTATCCTCCAATATGAAACTTTTGTTTATGCCGGTAAACGAAAACAGATACCTGTATTGATAAAAATCTCGAAATTACTTCAGAATGATGAAGTTTTTATTGTATTGGATATTTTTAATATTTCGGATCGAATAGCTATGGAAAGAGAGCTTCGTGAGAATAAAGAAAAGTTTAGGCAACTCACCGAAAACAACGATGAAGCATTTTGGATATCAACAGCAGAAGACATTGAACATATTGCCTATGTTAGTCCGGCTTTTGAACATATATGGGGGATTTCACCGGAAAAACTGTATAAGCATCCGTACGTTTGGAAAAAGTCAATCTATCATGAAGATAAAGATTTTGTTGAAGCCGAACTCCATAGTTTTTCAAAATATCAAAAAAAATTGAATATTAAATATCGTATTCTGCACAAAGACGGGACGATTCGTTGGGTATGGAACAAAGGTTTCTTGATTCAATCTACTCCCGGTGCCAAACCGTGTTTTGCCGGAATTATTCAGGATATTACGCTGCAGCGTTACACCGAAGAAGCTTTGAGAGAAAGCAGTAAAAAATACAAAAGCCTTTTTGAACTTGTGAGTGATTCATTACTGATTGTTCACGAGCAAACACTTCAAATTATTGATGCAAATATGGCTGCTTGCAATATGTTCTCATATGAGTATGGAGACCTTCTCGGAGAAAAAATTACAAAATTGACGCGCGAAAAAAGAAAAATAAAGCAAATATTAAAAGCAAGTTCCGCCAAGCATTATGAATTATTGTTTATCGGTAAAAATAATAGAGTCTTTCCGGTCGAATTTTCTAAGAATACTATTTCCATAGAAAATCAAGAGTATTTCCTTTGTTCGTTGCGTGACATAAGTGATAGAAAAGAAAATGAAAAAAGAATGTTAAATGCAGTTATCACTGCAGAGGAAAACGAAAGAAAACGGATTGCCGAAAATATTCATGACGATATCGGTCCGTTTTTATCGGGAATTATGATGTACGTGCGTGAGATTATTTCGCCCAATACCAAACAAAAACAAAAAGAGTACTTGATAGATTATTTAAATGATATGCTCGATAAAACAATCGAAAAAACAAGAAATATTTCACATAATTTGATGCCAACCATTTTGACTGACTTTGGAATAATAAAAGCGGTTAATGATTTTTGCAACCAAATCAATAAACTGAATCAAGTCAAAATTGTTTTTCGCCATTCCAATAACTTTAGAATCGACGAGATTTATGAAATTTCGATCTACCGGATTATTACGGAATTGGTTAACAACTCATTGAAACATTCCAATGCAAAAAATATTTTTATAGACATTAAAAAAACAAAAACAAAAATTACTATTAATTTCCGGGATGATGGAATTGGTTTTGCTCTCAATCAAAGAATCAAAAAAACAACCGGTCTGGGACTGCGCAATGTGTTGAGTCGTTTGGATTCCATTCATGGTACCTATTCTTTCAAAAGCAAAAAAAACGAGGGAATTCAATTTTATTTTACAATTAATCTGAAAGAAACAATATGAGAAAGCTTAAAATAGTAATCGTAGATGATCACGAATTTTTTAGAACCGGAATCAGGATGGCAATTAATGGTTTTGATTATTGCAAGATAATTGGTGAAGCTACGAATGGAATGGAATTGTTGAAGTTGCTTGAACATCATCAACCGGATATCATTTTGATGGACATAAAAATGCCTCTGATGAATGGTTGCGAAGCTACACGTGAAGCACTAAAAAGATTTCCGGATCTGAAAATTATTGCTTTGTCTATGTATGGAGATGAGGAACATCTGCAAAGTATGATTGATGCCGGTGCAAAAGGTTTCTTGCTAAAAAATATCAGAACCGATGATCTCGACCGGGCGCTTAATGCCGTTGCCGACGGAAAAAGCTATTACTCAGAGGAATTTTTGGAGTTTTTTACCAAACGTTTTTCTTCCAAACCGGAAGATGAAGAACTTTTCCAAGCCTTAACAAAAAGAGAATTGGAAATACTCCAATACATTGTAGATGGTTATTCCAATAAAGAAATTGCGAATAAATTATTCATCAGCATTCGAACCGTAACAAATCACCGGGCAAATATCAATTCTAAAACCGGAGTTAATAATACAGCAAAACTTATTGCATTCGCAATACGTCACAATTTGGTTCACTACAAATAGTTGAATAAATATCTTTTCTCTTTATTCTGTTTGTTCTTAATTGCCATATATATAGATGGTTACGTTATATTGACCATTTGTTGTCAGCCTTGATGTGTTTTTCTTAATGAGTAGTTTTACCTATATTATCCCAGCATTATTACTTAGTGTAAAATAAGCATTTGTTATCTTGATAACAGACCTGTGAAAGTGATACTTTTGCAGTATAAATAATTAATATGATGGACAATAAACGTAAAGTGCTGATAGTTGAGAATTCTCCTTCACAAATACAATTTCTGAAAGAAGTATTACGCTCGGGAGGTTATTCGATGGAACTTGCTTCCAAAGGTGAGACTGCCATTTTTAATGCGCATAATATTCCTTATGAT
>CAZLTF010000021.1:0-1673 GCA_964562195.1 uncultured Bacteroidales bacterium
TGACTGTTGGACAGCGGTATTTACGGTAAAATTGTTGAAAATAGGCACATTTAGACTCAGACCAATGTATTGATAGAAATTATCTTTCAGTTGATCCTGATATGCCTTCGTATAAGAATCATACGAGTAATTGTATTGCAATACACGTTTGCCATCTTCGGTAAAATATGCGGTCGGCTTAGTCCCGTTGACAGTGTAGGAATCCATATCCGGCACTTGCAAAGCATCCGAATATCTGCTTGTCAACGAGCCGTTGAGACTCAAAGTAGGATAACGTCTTCCCTGCACAATTTTAAGATTTTCGATAGACGAGCGGAGTTCCCATTCGGCGGCTTTCACTTCAGGTCTTTGCCCAATGGCTGTATTGATAATTGCTTTCACACCGCCTGCCGGCAGGGGAAAATCATCCGGTTCAAAGTCAGGACTTTTAACTTCAAAATTATCGGTAGTGGGCAAATCCAAGAGCTGTGTCAGACTAAGAATTGCCAGATCCAGATTGTTTTGTGCGTTGATCATATTCAACTCATCGGTAGCAGCTTGCGCTTGAACATCCAATAAATTGCCTTCAGGTAAGCTACCTGCTTCGACTAATTTTTTTGTTTTTTGCATTTGCAGAATAGAAATTTCATTTTGCATTTTGCTTGAAGCATATCGCTCCCGCGAAAATAAGACATTGAGATAGGCGGTCGCGATATTCATCGTCAAATCATCTTTGGCTTTATTATAATATTCTTGGCTTGCCATCAGGCTATATTTATTTTTTTTGATGGTTTTCAACTTCTGAAAGCCCGAAAACAACACAAGCGACGAAGATAATGAATAATTGTCATTCGTCGATTGATTTTGCTGATAAGTATTTGTATATATATCAAATTTATCACCAAAATCCCATGTTCGACCGGCGCCCAGATTCAAATTGGGGTAAAGATTATTGCGGCTCTGCCGAAAATTAAGATTTGAAATTTGTCTCGATAAATCTTGCTTTTTCAAGTCCAGATTGTTATGCAAAGCATATTGGATACAATCTTTGAGACTCCAGATATTTTTATCATTTTGCCCATTGACATGTAGTATCCCAATGAGAAAAAAACTAAAAAATAATACGATTCTCCACATTTCATCAAATTTTCTGCGAAGGTAATAATTATTTCATACCCATTGACTCCTAATCAAAAAAACTATTTTCAAAAAGTTTGGACAAAAGCATATTTCCCTAAGCAAGGTCTGCTCAATAACAATCAAACACTTGAATAAGAATAATTTACACAAATATTTCAACAATAAAATGCAAAAAAATCAGAGCTTCCTCCAAAAAGTCCGGCATTTAATTTATTCTCAAAGAGGGTGTTTTCGTTCCACAGAAGCACCTCCCTTTTCTAAGCGGTGTCAAATCAGGTATATTTGGTCGTATAAGTTGCAGAAAATATAGTGGAAAACATAGCTATAATTTTTTCACAATATCAAGCTTCTTTCACAGATTTTCCAATCATTGATGAATCCGGTCAGAGAACAGACGATTTTCAAAAAAAAACTATTTGGGATGGAATAGAAATCTATCAACACACGGTAGTGTCTCATTATCAACCAATTGAAAAAAAAACAAAAATATCATCGATAGAAAGAATTTTTGAATTTATTTGATTTATGACAAGCCCTATTTACGGCTTTAATGA
>CAZLTF010000022.1:0-2467 GCA_964562195.1 uncultured Bacteroidales bacterium
CTTAATGTTTTAGAAGTAATTTTTTTATAATTTGATTTTATCTACTTTTGCATTCTATGAAAAGAGTATTTTTTGGCATATTATTATTTATTTTGAGTGCATCGCTTCAAGCTCAAGAATTGAATAAATTCAATAAGAATGACTTGGTGCAATTTTCGGGAGTGATCGTAACCTCAGACAGTATATCACCGGTTCCTTTTGTCAACATCATGATTCAAGGGACTCACTATGGCACCATTGCAGATTATTACGGCTATTTTTCTTTTGTGGCTCACAAAAATGATACCATCCTTTTCTCCGCAGTAGGAAGGAAGAAAGGAAAATTTATCATTCCCGATACAATTTCGGGCAAGCGTTATTCGTTGGTACATGTGATGGATGAGGATACGATAATGTTGCCGCAAACAGTCATCTACCCTTGGCCATCCAAAGAAGCGTTCAAAGAGGTATTTTTAACATTTGATGTACCGGATGATGATTACGAGCGTGCTCGAAAAAATATGAATCCGGATCAGATTCAAGTGCTTGCAAGCAAAATGAGAAATACAGGTAGTCTAAATTACAAGCAAGATATGGCTATAGTTCAACAAAAACTATATTACAACGGACAAATGCAGCCGCTTTCTATCTTAAACCCTTTTGCTTGGGCAAAATTTATTAAAGCATGGAAAGAAGGAAAGTTTAAGCGTAAGAAACCATCGTTAAAGGATTGATAATAAATACCTTGAACCATTTCATATCGTTCGGATTAATAAAAAATAAAAAATAGAATGCACAAGGCAAGAAAATAAAAACCCGTAAAGAACAAGGAGATTATTTCATAAATCAATCCGGATTGTACGATTTGTTGCTTAGGGTGCTCAAAAAGAAAAAGAATGAAACTATATATATTTTTAGGTTTATTACTAATAGGATTGAATACATATTCACAAGAGACAGCCAAAGTCTATGGGCGTGTAAAATCAGATGACGGCAAATATCTTCCCTTGGTCAATATCGCCATAGAATCCGGTTCACACGGCACCGTTTCCAATGATGACGGGTCTTACACATTGAAACTACCAATCCACAAGAGGGTGCAATTGGGATTCTCATTTGTCGGATACAAAACCGTATGGAAAAAAATATATTTACAAAATACGGAAGATTTCCGGCTGGATATCACCTTAAGAAAAGTAAGCGAACAGCTTGTCACTGTGAAAGTTGAAGATAAATATGTAAGAAACACAAATTTAGTACGTCTGGATCCGAAAGTAGTTGACAATGTCGTAAATCCTACCGATAGAGTAATCGCAATTATCAAAACCCAACCCGGCGTCATTGCCACCAATGAGCTAAGCACACAATACTCAGTAAGAGGTGGCAATTTTGATGAAAATTTGATATATGTCAATGATATTGAAATCTATCGACCTTTTTTGGTGCACTCGGGACAACAAGAAGGATTGAGTTTTGTAAATTCGGATATGGTATCTTCAATATTATTTTCTTCCGGAGGTTTTGAAGCAAAATACGGGGATAAGATGTCCTCCGTATTGGATATCAAATACCGCACACCTACCTCCTTTCATGCTGCATTCTCGGGGAGTCTGCTGGGATCGTCGGTATATATCGAAGATGCAACAGACAACAGTCGATTTTCGTATCTCATGGGCTTACGTTACAAAACAAATCAATACTTGCTCAACTCTTTGGAGACCAAAGGCGACTATAAACCTCATTTTATTGACTGGCAAGGAATGTTCAATTTTCAATTGTCCGAAAAATTAACTCTCTCTGTATTAGGCGATTATTCAAACAACAATTATCGTTTTGTACCACAAACAAGAGAAACCGATTTCGGTACGGTAATGGATGCAAAACGCCTAACCATCTATTTTGAAGGACAAGAAGCGGATAAATACCTTGTCTATTTTGGCAGCGGTTCTTTGACCTACAAACCAAACAAAAATACAAATATCAAACTTATTGCGACTGCATTCAATTCCATTGAAAGTGAAAAATATGATATTCTCGGAGAATACTGGATAGGGAAAGTTTCTACGGATTTTGGTTCGGAAAATTATGATAAGGTAATTCGCACCGAAGGCATAGGTGCATATCTCAAGCATGCCAGAAATACACTCAACATTGATGTGAAACGACTGCGTTTGATCGGTCGTTCACAACTTGCAAACAGCTTTCTTCAATGGGGTATCCGCTACCAAAATGAGCAAATAAAAGACCGTATAAACGAATGGAAGATGATTGATTCAGCCGGTTTCTCACTGCCTCACGCTCCTGATTCCGTGGGATATACACGTCCGGATATGCAAGCTGACATTCCATTGCAGATGAGTGAGAGAATATTTTCGGATTACCGGTTAAATACATACAGACTCACGGCATTTGTCCAAAATACTTGGGGTGTCAATGAAAGCATTCACGGCTTCTCCTTCACACTTGGTGCACGCACACATTATTGGTC
>CAZLTF010000023.1:0-3256 GCA_964562195.1 uncultured Bacteroidales bacterium
TAAAGATTAATCCCATCCATACCATCAATGCCATCAACACAATATTTACCATACTGATAGGCAATAGATATTTCCATTCCAAAGTCAACAATTGGTCAATTCTAAATCTCGGGAAAGTCCAACGAAACCACATAAAGATAAAAATCATCACCATGACTTTTCCCAAAAACCAAAATATGCCAAGATCGAGATACGGAATATCGATGCTTTCGGTAATTCCGAAAGGAGAAAGCCATCCGCCAAAGAAAAGAATCACTGCTACGGAGGAAATGATAAACATATTGACAAATTCGGCGAGGAAAAAATAGGCAAAATTCATACCTGAGTATTCCGTATGAAATCCCGCTCCCAATTCTGATTCGGCTTCCACCAGATCAAAAGGGACACGATTGGATTCGGCTGTGCCGGCAATCATAAAGACCATAAATGCCAAAAATGCCGGAAAATGTCCTTGTACAATAAACCATCCGTCCCGTTGAAGCTCTATCATCTCCGAGACTTGTAGCGTGCCTGCCAAAGTAGCCATAGTGACAATGACCATTCCGATAGATAGCTCATAACTAATCATTTGGATACCGGTACGCATTCCTCCGATGAGAGAATATTTGTTGTTGCTAGACCATCCGGCTAAGAAAACACCGATAACACCTACCGATGAAACAGCCGAAATGAAAAATATACCGATATTAATGTCAAATGCATGAACCGATTGGGAAAAAGGAATCAAAGCCAAAGACATCAAAGCGGTAGTAATAATAAAGTAGGGAGCAGCTCCATACAGGAATTTATCTGCTTTGACAGTCCCTGTCAGCTCTTTGGAAACCAATTTTAAGGCATCTGCCAAGGTCTGAAACAGTCCCATCGGACCTACACGATTGGGACCCAAACGCAACTGAAAAAAACCGGCAACCCTTCTCTCAAGCCATACCAAGAGAAGTCCCAAAATAGCAAATATGCCTAAATATCCGGCGGCTATCAGGACTAATTCAAGAATATGAGTACTCGCCTCGGGCATAAGACCAAGCAAGTATTCGTGAATATCTGAAAAAATTGTTAATCTTATCATGTTTCTATTTTTTATCTGTCAATATCCGGAACTACTACATCAATCGTGGACAATATCGCTACGATATCGGCGATCTTTAGTCCTTGTGACATCTTGTTTAAGGCGGTGAGGTTGGCAAATCCCGGAGAACGAAACTTCATACGGTATGGGAATTTTTTTCCGTCACTGTGAATATAGACTCCAAAATCTCCTCTGGCGCTTTCCACCCTTTGTATGTAATCACCTGCCGGTAATTTGATGAGTGCCTTGGTCTTATGACGAAATTCTCCTTCCGGAATTTTATCTACCAATTGTTCGAGTATCGAAAGCGACTGCCACATCTCTTGGATTCTGACTTTGTATCTTGCATACGAATCACCTTCGGTGAAAAGAATTTCTTCAAAATCCACACGATCATAGGCACTATACGGATGTATTTTGCGAATATCACAATGTACACCCGAACCCCGTGCAGTAGGTCCGTTCAACCCATAAGCGATGGCATCTTCGGCAGAAATAATTCCGATACCTTCAAGTCTTTTTCTGAAAATAATATTCCCACTCAGGAGCTTGTCATACTCCGGCAACTTCTCCTTGAAATGTTTGATGAATGCCTTTACGCGTTTTACAAAATTCTCATGCAAATCATAGCGCACCCCCCCGATGACATTATAGTTCATCGTAAGTCTTGCACCGCAAGTCTCTTCAAAAATATCATTGAGCATCTCGCGTTCACGAAAACCGTACATAAACGTTGTCAATGCACCGATATCCATACCCATCACACCCCACCACAATACGTGGGAAGAGATACGGGTCATCTCATCCATCATCGTACGAATGACTTTGATACGATCAGAAACTTCAATCTCCAAAGCTTCTTCCACCGCCAAGCAAACAGCCTCATTATTCATATGTGCAGAAAGATAATCCAAACGGTCTGTCAAATGAACAATCTGTTTATAGGTATCTCTTTCACACATCTTTTCGATGGAACGATGGATATATCCAAGATCCAAATCGACGTTGCGAACAATCTCCCCATCCAATTTCAAAAGAAGTCTCAAGACACCATGCGTAGCAGGATGTTGAGGTCCCATATTGAGGAAATATTCTTGTGTCTTTAAATTATCTACTAAAAAATCTTCCATGATTCGTTCGTCTTTATTTATTGATGCTATCGAATGAGCATATTTACTTCATCTACATAATCTTTGCGGAGCGGATATCCTTTCCAGTCTTCGGGCATAAACAAACGACGCATATCGGGATGACCTTCAAATTTGATTCCGAAAAAATCATAGACTTCCATTTCATTATAATAGGTGGCAGGCCATATCTCGTGAAGGGTATCCAAGATAGGATTTTCGCGATCTGCAGTCTTGACCGTCAATTGAACCATTTGGCGTGTACGGGTGGATTCCACATGAAGGATTACCCCCAATTCTTCTCCGAAATCCATTCCGGTCATTGCAAATAAATAATCAAACCCCACTTCTTTAAGCTTTTGGCTAAAAGCTTTCAATGATTCCTTAGAAACTTCAACAATCAAAAACTTTCCTTCTTCATTGCTGACAGTCAAGTCTTTGAACCAAGATTCCATGATATTCTTTAATTCTGTATTTGTCATAGATAGAATTTTTGAATGTTATGATTTTAGTCCTTCGTCAAATCCGTCGATAGGATTATTATTGGTACGATAGGACATACTTTCATTTTTAATCTTTTCTTGCAAAGCAAGCATCCCGTCAAGCAATGCTTCGGGGCGCGGAGGACAACCGGGGACATACACATCTACCGGAATAATATGATCGGCACCTCGTACGACAGAGTAAGAATTAAAATAAAAAGGACCTCCGGATACGGCACAGGCACCCATTGCGAGTACATATTTTGGCTCTGCCATCTGATCATATAATCTTCTCAATACCGGAGCCATCTTGGTCGTGATCGTACCCGCGATAATGATAAGGTCGGCTTGACGCGGCGTAGGACGTGCCACTTCAAATCCAAATCGTGACCAATCGTGACGGGCTGCGCCTGTCTGCATCATCTCTATAGCACAACAACTGGTACCAAAATATAGAGGCCACAATGAATTTTTGCGCCCCCAATTAATCAAACTGTCCAAAGTTGTTACTACAATATTCCCTCCGTTGCCGGCAGGAATCACTTGTCCCGGAAAATCTTTGCCCAATTCCGGTGTTTTTG
>CAZLTF010000024.1:0-2596 GCA_964562195.1 uncultured Bacteroidales bacterium
AAAAAGATACAGAATAAATTAGTGTATGAGAGAACAGGTCGAATATTTCAACCAACAGATAGTTGGAAGAAATGCAGAATATGTCTTGTCCTATTTTATTGATATGTTTGGGGATAGAATTGCATTTGCCAGTAGTCTGGGAGCAGAAGACCAAGTCATCACCAAGATGATTTATGATATAGATCCTCAAACACGGATTTTTACATTGGACACAGGACGTTTATTTCCCGAAACTTACGATCTCATAGACCGCACCAATAGCCGGTTTGGGATGCAACTGGAGGTATATTTCCCCGATTATCGGGAAGTGGAAAAAATGGTCAAAACAAAAGGAATAAACTCATTTTATCTAAACATCGAAAACCGGAAAGAATGTTGTAAAATCAGAAAATTAAATCCTCTGGCACGGGCAATGCAAGGCTTGGATGTATGGATTACCGGATTGCGAAGAGATCAAGCAGTAACGAGGACAGGCATGCAGACCGTCGAATGGGATTACAACAATGATATTCTGAAAATCAACCCTCTTATTGACTGGACAGAAGAAGACGTATGGGACTACATACATCAGCATAAGATTCCATTCAACCCATTACACAAAAAAGGATATCCAAGCATCGGTTGTCTGCCTTGCACACGTGCAATAAAAGAAGGCGAAGACATTCGCGCTGGACGCTGGTGGTGGGAAAATCCGGAAACAAAAGAATGCGGATTGCATGCCGAGTAGTAGTCGCATATCTATCCGTAAGCCCGTACTGTTAAAAAAAACTCAAACACCTGAAAGAAAACAGATTACACGATTGTATTAATAAAACACAAAAAAAATCAACGCTTTCTCCAAAAAGTCCTGCATTTAATTTATTTTCTAAGAAAGTGTCTCGTTTCACAAAAGCATCTCCATTTGATAAAATCAGCCTGAGAGATCTCATTAAAAAATAAAAAAAACACGTTTTAACATTTTTTTATTATTTTCAACATTTTGGATTGATTATTGTTGTATATTTGTACTTTCAAATAAATACGAATAGATATGAAAAAGGTTTTATTATTTTTGGCGGTTTTGTTTATAGGGAGTCCATTTTACGGACAAAGTTTTTCGTTGTCCTATCAAGGCGATGTTTTGTCTCCAGATGAGACAGTCGTTTTCCAATGTGATAATCCTAATGAGAATAATGCACTCACAGGAATCACAATCTGCAACAGTTCGTCCAGTACCAAACAAGTAAAATTAAAGAAAGTACATATCAACGTCGTAGAAGGCAGTGAGAATGCTTTTTGCTGGGGGATGTGTTATCCTTCCGGTGTTTTTGTTTCTCCCTACCCTGTCGAGATAGAAGCAGAAGCATGTGACTCTCAATTTGTAGGAGAGTATAATCCGATGAATAATGAAGGATCTTCCACGATACGCTATGTATTTTTTGATCAGGACAACCCTTCGGACACAATCTCCTTTGTAGTTAGTTATGACTATCTTACCGGAGTAAATCCCAATTCTATTGATGATCAGATTAGCATCTTTCCCAATCCTGCCAATACTACCTTAAAAGTAACACTGGGGAATAATAAAGACCTAAAAATAGACATCTGCAATATTCTCGGCAAAACAGTAAAGCAAGTTCGCTCAGATATATTTGAAGAGATTGCGATTTCTGTTTCGGATTTGCAAAATGGTATATATTTTGTACGAATTATGGATGGAACGAAGGCTATAAAGGTTGAAAAATTGATAATTCGCCATTAGCAATTTCACATAAAAGAAACAATGAAAGGCTATTCATTTTTGGATAGCCTTTTTCATATCAATTCATCATTTAAGCGGGAGCTATCATTATCTTGCAACTATGGTCTGCTAAAAAACTATCAAACACGTAAAAAAAGATAAATTACATGAAAATATCAGTAATAAAATGCAAGAAAAATAAGATCTTTCTCCAAAAAGTCTTGCATTTATTTTATTCTCAAAGAGGATGTTTTCGTTCCACAGTAGCCCCTACCTCTTTCGACATATCATCAAACCATCTCTAAAAGGTAAAAGTAAATTTTCCACCCGTTCATCCCCTTGAACAAATACATTGAAGCGTCGCAATGCTCCGGTATCCTTATCGGTCACAGATTCATCAGCTACCTTTCCACTCCACAACACATTGTCAGCAATAATGAAACCACCTTTTCGTACTTTCTCAACCACAAGCAAATAATAGTTGAGATAATTTTCTTTATCCGCATCAATAAATACCAAATCATATTCATTTTGCAAACCGGGGATAATAGTCTGGGCATCGCCATAATGCACCATAACCTTATCCGCCACTCCCGCTTTATGCAAATATTTGTTGATAATATCTTCCAGTTCTTCATTAACCTCAATAGTATCTAAACTACCGCCTTCATTTAGCCCTCTGGCAAGGCAAATAGTAGAATAAGCCGTGAAAGTTCCTATCTCCAAAATGTACGAAGGGCGAATCATCTGACTCAGAAACTGCAACAACTTTCCTTGCATCTTTCCGGATAACATTCTTGGGAAAAGTGTTTTGATATGAGTCTCCCTGTTTAGTTCTTTCAAGACAGGATCTTCGTCGGTGCTAAACATCTCGGC
>CAZLTF010000025.1:0-1964 GCA_964562195.1 uncultured Bacteroidales bacterium
CAATATGAGACGGATTATTTTGATGCTGTGACGGTTGCTTTCGGGGTTCGCAATTTTGAAACTCTGGAAAAAGGCTTGGCAGAGATGTTGCGTGTGATCAGCCCCGGTGGCTTGGCTCTAATTTTAGAATTTTCGCAGCCGCAAATCTTTCCTGTCAAACAATTGTATGCTTTTTATTTCAAATATATTTTACCCACTTTGGGAAATTTGATCTCGGGTGACTCTTCCGCTTATACTTATCTTCACGATTCGGTGAGCAAATTTCCTTTTGGAGAGGATTTTGCTTCGATTATGAGAAAAGTAGGATATCGGGATATTGAGATCAGACCTTTGACTTTTGGTATTGCGACTCTTTATGTGGGCAAAAAAGCTTGAGGTGTGAGACCAATGCTTGAATGATTTTAGCGGTATAGATTGGGAAATGTTGATGCAAGATTTGAATTCTTGCGCTTGAGATGAAGAAATAAAAGTCTGAATCTCAGCGACCAAAGAAATAGTACCGGATAATTTGAAATAAAATGAAATACATCCTTAGAAAAGCGACCGAAAAAGATTTTGTAGCCATTCATAATCTTATTCACGAATTGGCGGTTTTTGAGAAAGCATCCGGACAACATAGCAATTCAGTACAACAGATGATAGAGGAACAAGCTTATTTCAATGCATTTGTAGTTGAAAATCAAGAAGGTGAGATCATTGCTATGGCACTTTATTTTATTGCTTATTTCACCTGGGTCGGGAAGTCACTTTACCTTGATGATTTGTATGTCAAAAAAGAGTTTCGTGGTGAAGGAATCGGGAAGATGCTAATCGATAAGATATTTGAAATAGCCAAAAAAGAAAATTGCAAAAGGCTGCGGTGGCAAGTCTTGGACTGGAATACTCCCGCTATTGACTTTTATGAAAAATTGGGAGCAAAATTAGATGCAGGATGGATCAATTGTGATTTTTCTTACGATAAAATCCGTAATTAGGGTTTGCTGAAAAACTCTCAAACAGCTGAAAAAGAACGAATTACGTAGATA
This sequence comes from uncultured Bacteroidales bacterium, assembly GCA_964562195.1. Lineage (GTDB taxonomy): Bacteria > Bacteroidota > Bacteroidia > Bacteroidales > S143-32 > S143-32. The sequence continues at coordinate 1,026 of CAZLTF010000025.1, forward strand.
CATAAATAATAAAATGCACGGAAATCAGAGTTCTTTCCAAAAAATCTTGCATTTATTTTATTCTTAAAGAGGGTGTTTTTCGTTCCACAGAAGCACCTCCCTTTTCTAACTTGTTCAATTCAAAGTATATATATACATCATCATCTCACAAATTAAAAAATGAAGGCACTTCTGTGATTTTCAGCAGACCCCAATTATTGATTATTTCTCAAAAAAATGCATTTCTGTGATATAACGATATACTTTTTCGGGCAACATATAGCGCATATCTTTCCCTTCTTTAATGCTTTTGCGAATAAAGCTGGATGAAATTTCCATCAAAGGAGCTTTTACAAAAGTGATGTTCGGATGTCTGCTTAATTCGCTTATTTCCGGAGGGAAACCGGGTCTTTCATAAACTAAAATCGAATAATATTCCAGTATCGTCTCGTAGTTTTTCCACTTCGTGAAATGGGGTATTTGATCACTCCCCATCAACAGCGTAAATTCATAATCCGGATATTTTTCGTCCAGATATGCTAAGGTGCGAACCGTATAATTGGGCTTGTTTAACGTAAACTCAATATCCGAAGCACGAAAACGAAAATCATCTTCTATCGCGAGATGTACCAATTCGAGACGTTGATACTCTGGCAATAGATTGCTATTGGTTTTAAATGGGCTTTGTGGAGAAACCACAAACCAAAGTTGAGTAATATCCGTATATTCTACAAAATAATTGGCAATTATCAAATGTCCTACATGAATGGGATTGAAAGAACCAAAGTACAAGCCTATTTTCTTTTTCATTCGTTTTACCATAATATTATTTTACCTGTGGTACAAAGAAACGAAATATTCCTATGTCAATTGTATTTATTTTTCTGTTTTTTTTTTGAATAAAAAAATATTGAATCATATTTTTTTTTACCTTTGCATCATAAATACTTAAAAAGGGAA
>CAZLTF010000026.1:0-2089 GCA_964562195.1 uncultured Bacteroidales bacterium
CGGGTAAGCTAGCAGAAAAAAGATATGATTCAAGTGGGGTTTGTTATCACATTCAAGTGTAAATCTGTATAAAAGGCCAATCATCAAGCCGATAAGAAAGGATAGAATCGCCCCCCCAACCAAATCAAACTGCCAATACCAGAGCCCCAAGGCATTAACTGTATTCAAATATCTAGGAGGAGAATAGGCATTAGTAAATCGAGAAAACATGGTTGCATACGCCCAATTCGCATTGACATCAGTTGGATAAGACATAAGAATGAAAGCGTTGTTTAATTCTCCACCAAAATATTTCCCTGACAATTCTTGCCAGATATACCACTGTACATCTTTGCTAAATAGTGAAGTCCGCCATACTTCAGTAAGCGCCAGACCTGTTCTGAGTAGTGCTCCTCCCCAGATAACAATAAAAGACACTCCTGCAACAGCAATAACTACCTTAATGCGGATTTTGGGTTTCCGAATCAATAACCATGCTCCCAAAATAATGATCAGGTAATTCAACACTACAAGCCTGGACATGTTGAACAACATAATCAAAATCACAAGAATGAAACTAACAATGAGATAACCCAAAGCTCGTTTTTGAATCTTTTTGGGCACTCCGGGAGAAAACCAGAGCAGCGAAAAAATGGCTGTTGACAAGACCCACAATGAACCAATGGATGCAAGACCAAAAGGACTTTCTTCTTCGATAAAGGCGTGTAAATAATTGGCACCATAGGGTTCAAAGATTAATCCCCACATATCATCACGTATGATGGGGTAAAATCTGATAATGAATGCGATAAGAAACATAAAGAAGGTTATTATCGCAATTCTATACAGGTATCCTGTCTGTCTTTTTTCGAAAAATAAGGATATTTGTTCGTTTGTTTGTCGATTGCCTGATCTTCTAGATCGCGTTAATTTTGTGGATGAACTAAACAGCACTCCTGCAATGAGTAGCAAGAAATACACCAAAAAAGTAGCGATGACGGTTATGGAACTGTATTTGGGTTCGACTTTGCTTAGAAGTGGATATTCAGGAACAAACAGCCACCACATCAAAAACTGTATGCCAAATGCCAAAGGTATGACACGAAGTGGTGATAAAAGCCATTCATACGATATCATTGTTGTTTTCTCCAATTAAGCTTAAAGTGACATCGTCCCAGGATCGAACTCGTTCCCAAGGGATCTGTCGTCGATCATACAAAAGGGCTTGCTCAATGGCTTTCTGAATGCTTTTGGCATTGCCGATATCATAATAGAAGAGATGGGGCCACTCACTTCGATTGATTGATGAAATCACAACAGGCAATTTACAATATGTATATTGCAGAATTTTGTTACTATCTCCCAAGGAACCCATCGTTCGAGGACTTAATCCTATTGAAGCATATTTGACATATGGTATGGTATCTTCATAAGGCATGCTGCCGTATGAGAAAATATTGCTTTTTTGGGGCAAATTTGAAATTGGTCCAATTATATGGAATTGTATCTTGGGGAAAAGTGTACTGGCTTTTTCGATAAAATCATGGTCAAATGCTAAATTTCCGATGAACACGGCATTCGTACGACTTGTATAGGGATTGTTGTAGTTTAGGTCATATAGATGTGTCGGCACGCCATGTTTTTGAAGCTTAACATTAGGTAGATGAGAGAATTTATCGAATATATTTTGTGTAGGCACACTAACCAAATCGAAGTCTGGTGCAATTTTCATCTCAATATCAAGAATGGCAGGATGTATATTGGCTAGATGAAGATTATCAGAGACCCGATAGACATATCGAGCGTTGGGATTGATTTTTTTGAAGGCCGGGAAAAAGGCAATGTTGGGGATGGATTCAAAGATGACCAACTCTGCGGTTTTTATGATGTCCTTCAAGTGATCGTCTATCACCTGTCGGCCGTAGGTTCTGAAAAGTGGCGCAGTGATTTTGTTCATCCACGGATGTCGCAAATCCATAGGACGCCACCAACGGAACCAAATATAGCTGTAAAAATGTTCTTTTTCCGTAATGACGGTATTCAATTCCAGGGAGGACAGGTACTGAAAGCGATAATCTCCCTTTATTTTATCGATTTGACTGACTGCTGT
>CAZLTF010000027.1:0-2416 GCA_964562195.1 uncultured Bacteroidales bacterium
CATTTGATATTTCGCCAATTGCCAATTCGGGTGCTCCCTTTCGATTGATCCACTGGTCAAAGAAGTGAGTCAAATCCTGCTTGGAGACTTCTTCCATTGATGTTTTGATGTCTTGGTAAGAGGCGGTTTTGAATTTGAAATTTTTATAAAAAAACTGCATCCCTTTGAGGAAGGTTTCGTCTCCCAGTTTGCGGCGAAGCATCTGCCATATCATCAAGGCTTTGCCATAGCCTATAGCTTCACTTGGTCCGTCGTGGCGTGCAATGAATTTATTCAACGGGAAGTCATTTTCTTCGGTGACGAAGTTGCTGAATTTTTGCAAAGTCGAACGGCGGTATTCTTCGCCCGCTCCCCGTTGTTCTTTGATCAGATGATCTGCCATGAAAGCGGTCGTCCCTTCACACCAATTGCCACTCTCAAAGTCCACATATACGCTGTTGCCCCACCAATTGTGCAATAGCTCATGTGGATAGGAGGAATGCAAAATAAATGGAAAACGAATGATTTTCTCACCCAGCAGGGTGAACGAGGGCATTCCGTAGCCTGTTTCCCAAAAGTTCTCGACCAATGCAAACTTAGAATAGGGATACTTTCCCAACATTTCTTGATACATTTCCATGTATTGTTCGGTTACTTCCAGATATTTATTGGCAAGTCCTTCATCGGGACCTCGCAGAAAAGCCATAGCTTCTATTCCGCTGTTCATCGTATAAGTGTATTCGGAAAATTGTGCAGCGATAAGAAAAATTTCTTCTTGTGGTTTGCTGCATAACCATGTATCAATATGATTTTCTTCAAACTCTTTTTCATAAATCCGTTTTCCTTGAGATACCGTGCGCCAGCTACTTGGCAATGTGCTTGTAAGAGAATATGTCATATAGGTATCTTCAAATTGGGGAACCCAATAGGTCGAACCTGCAAGATAAGTTCCTTCTTGACTGATGATCCCGGAAGTTTCCGCAAAACCTCTTTGATATTCTTCTTTGCTGCTTTCAAGTTTCCCATCAATAATTCCTTGATAGCGGAGGACAATGTCTTTGCTATTGCCGCTTATTTCCCATCGTGTTAGAGCTATTTTGTTTTGTTCTTCTTCCCGGTCCATTCCTACATCTTTGGCTTCTATTTTGCTTGTGATTTTGCGGATATTAATCTCAGGATTGAGACTTCTTACCTCCAAATGTGCGTTGAGTAGGAAGTGTGTGGGCATTTTTTGAGAAAGACGGATGCTGTCAATTACCTCAATCTTGGAATCTGTAGGAGACACATTGGCATACAGCCGGTGATGAATTGTATTTGCTTCTTGAGCATTCAATAGATTTGCTGCTATGAGTATTAATAGCAATGTATGAAGATATTTCATAATTATTATTTTTTGCGAAATTACATATTTTCATGTAGTGAAAGATAAAAGATTGGAACTTATTTCGTGTCCGGAACGAAACTCCGGTTTTTCATAGTGCTTCGGTAGAAAACGTCAAGTTAGAGGAGACTGTTTCAAACACGAGCGTATAGCTTGTTTCGACAGAAGGAGAAAACTATCCGGGCGCAGCAAATACCTGAATACCTTTAAAATCAATAATATCGATGGACAAATTGGTGTTTTGTCCCAAGCATTATTTATCTAAAATGATAAGCACCACCGACCCCAAATGTATAAAGATACGGATAACCGGGAAACAAGGTAGTAGTCAATGATGTATTATTATCAAGGAAGTAATCGTATTGTATCAACCCGCCGTGCCAGACAAATTTGTGTTCCCATCTTTTGTTTTTGCTTAGTGTGATAAATTGGGGGTTGTTTTGGTATCTTTTTTCTTTAGTCCAATCCTTGCGGTAATACCACAGAGGACCGAAGCTCATACTAAACTCACTTTTCGGATTTTTCCAATGGAGAATGTCATCATATAAATTTATTCCGAGATGTGTGAGTCCTGCAAATTTTCCGGCACAATCGTGGAATATTATCGACTGCATTATCTTTACGCCGAAATAGTCGTTGAATCTATACGATGCTAATAGTGAGACATTTGCAAAACCTGTAAATTTCCCAATGCGATCTATTTTCCATTTGTAAAAAGAAGCGTTTTGTGCATTTCCTCTTGGATGATATCCAATTCCGCTAATGGAGATGCCTATGGAAAATTGTCCAAAGATGCTTATTTGCAAGAAAAGGAATAGTAATATAAGCGATAGATATTTTCGGATCATAGCATTACACTTGAATTGGTTTCAACGATTATTAACAGTATTTTTTTGATACATAGGTTCTGTAGAAAATCACAGAGGTGTCTTTATTTGTTAATTTGTGAATTGATAATGATAAATACTTCGAATTGAATAAGTTAAAAACAGGAGCTGCTTCTGTAGAACAAAAATACCTTCTTTGAGAAAAAAATAAATGCAGGACTTTTTGGAA
>CAZLTF010000028.1:0-5363 GCA_964562195.1 uncultured Bacteroidales bacterium
CAAAGGACTGTTTTTTGAAAACTTTACCGCCAGCGGAGATTTGATCTTCTTGGTATATTTGATGGTCTTTGGTTCATTGGGGATGGCATTGGGTGCCGGACAAACCGGCAATCCGAACTCCGCCATTGGTGTTACTCGTGGATTGACACAGATGGTCGGATTTGAAATCCCTTGGGTGATGGCAATTGTCGCTTTGATTATTCAATACGATACCGCCAATATTGCCAATATCTTAGACATACAACATCAAAGCGGTACATGGACTATGTTTTCCAATCCGTATGCGTTTATTGCTGCTCTGTTAGCTGCATTCGGAATGTTTCGTTACTCTCCTTTTGATATCGTAGGAGCACCTGCCGAGTTAGCTTCCGGTCCGGTTTCCGAAAACGGTGGAAAATATCTCGGAACAATGATGTCCAGTCATGCTGTCTTTGCCTTCGTCAAATTGGTTCTCTATGTGGACTTATTTATGGGAGGAGCCGACAACTTGATCGAATTGGTGCTCAAAACATTCGGCTTATATCTTATCCCTTTGACTTATGGTATGGTAAATCCAAGATACAGGACCGAACAAGCAGTAAGATATTTCTACGGCTGGCCTTTTATTTTTGGTGTAATAGCAATTTTATACGCAGTATTTTATTAAAAAGCGATTGAACGATGAATGATAAAAATTCACAAAAAATAGTAGATGTAATAAAGAATTTTGCACGTAAACATTCTTTATTTGTGTTGGCGTATGGAACCGGTTGCGGGGCAATAGAGATACCTGCTACGATGACTTCAAGATACGATGCCGAACGATTTGGTATTCGTGGTGCAGCTACCCCCCGTCAAGCGGATGTATTGCTCATCACCGGATACTTATCAACCAAAACCCTCAAACGGGTTATTCGTACCTACGAACAAATGCAAGACCCTAAATACGTAATCGGTTTTGGATCTTGTACCATCAACGGTGGTATGTATTGGGATTCATATAATACGATCAAACTCTTGGATATGTATATCCCCGTGGATGTATATATCAACGGTTGTATGCCTCGCCCGGAAGCGGTTATTGAAGGTTTTATCGGCTTGCAAAAACTGATCGCCGAAGGAAAAGCCGATGGCGCAAAAAAATACAAAGAAAATTTGGAATGGTATCGTGCCAATCAAAAGAAAGTGATAAAAAATTGGGTAATGCCGGATTACAATTGGTAGTTCTTTTTACAAATTATAGAATAAGGAAATATGGAACTAATTAAAGAAAATGCTCTATTGGAGAACTTGCAAAGCGTCTTTCAGCTCAAGAGCGGTGAAGTCAAAAGAGTTCATCGTGTCGAGATTGAGGTCGAAAAGAAAGATGTTGTCCCATTGTTATTGTATGTAAAAGAAAAACTGGGCTATAAACATTTGTCTCATATTACTTGTGTGGACTGGCTCGAAGACGGGAAATTTGAGCTTGTATATATGCCTTGGTCCCACCAAGAACGGATTCTGATTATGGTCAGAGTCAGCATAGAACGCGAAAATCCCGAAATGGACAATATCGATATGATATGGCGTCAAGCAAATACATATCAAAGAGAATTTCGTGAAATGTACGGAATACAATTCCCAGGATTTGTCGGTGATCAAGATTTCATCCTGGAAGACTGGGACGAAATACCTCCGATGAGAAGAGATTTTGATACCGAAGCTTATGTCAAAGATCATTTCTTTGAACGTGCCGGACGTGAGGATGCCAAAGATGTTCGCGAAGAAATTGCGAAAAGATCCGGAGTCGATATTCCTGATTTCGCAAAAAAATATTCAAGATAGTATTAAATATAGTATTCGATGAGAGAAGAAACAACAACCTTATATTTAGGACCACAGCACCCGGGAATCACGGGTAATATGATGGTAAAACTTTCCCTAAAAGGAGATACTATCGTAAAAGCTAAAACCGAAGTCGGTTATTTGCATCGTGCATTCGAAAAATTGCTCGAAAAGCGAAACTGGCTACAAGGATTTACTGTCATGTGTAGGTTTTGTGTGCCGGAACCGGACCCAATGGAAAATGTATATGCACGTGCAGTAGAAGAAATCGAAGGTCGTGAAGTGCCCGAAAGAGCAAAATATATTCGCGCAATGGTATTGGAACTGGCTCGCCTTCAATCTTTTATGCTATGGTATGCAGGACAGAGCGGCTCTGCCGGACTTTATACCGTAGGTCAATGGACGGTCGGAGATAGAAATTATATTTTGGATCTTTTTGAAGAACTGACAGGAGGTCGTATTTATCATATGTTTACCTGGCCGGGAGGTGTAAGACGTGACTTACCCGAAGGATTTGAAAGCCGTGTTTTGAAAGTTATGGATTATATCGAAAAACGTCAAGAAGACTATGATCGTATGGTCTTTGACAATTCAATCTTCCAAAAAAGAGCACAAGGTGTAGGTATCATTGACAAAACAAAAGCAATCGAATGGGGCGTGGTTGGTGCTCCCCTGAGAGCTTGTGGTATCAAAAGCGATATCCGTATCGATGAACCTTATGAAATTTATGACAAACTGGAGTTTATTGTCTCTACACAAGAAGGCGGCGATGTCTGGGCGAGAGCTTTGGTGAGAAGAATTGAATTTCAACAGTCTATCTCTATCATTCGCCAGATTATTGAGAAAATGCCAAAAGGCGATGTGTATAATAAAGTACCTAATCCCCAAAAATGGACATTGCCTGTCGGTAGTGCCTATGTAAGAGCCGAAGCAGTGCGGGGAGAGATTGGAATGTTTATGCAAAGCGACGGAGGCAACAAGCCACGCCGGGCACACGCTCGCGGCGCTGCTTACGTGCATGCCGTCTCACTCTTGGAAGATGTATTGGTAGGAGAGAATGTCTCGGATGTTTCATTCATAATGAATAGTCTCGGTACCTGTCCTCCGGAAATTGAACGATAATTTTTTTTTGAAAATGAATAATAAATAAAGTATGGGATTTTTTGATTTAAAAGGAACGATTAGACCTCTGATTGGATTAAAACAATTTGGGAAAGTTCCGCATACTATAGAATATCCTAACGAATCCAAAGAGGCAGCTCCAAGGTATCGTGGTTTTCATTTCAACGAATTGGAAGCTTGTATCGGTTGTGGCAACTGTTCTACAATATGTATGAATGGTGCGATTGATATGATCTCTCTCGTCGAAATCGAAGGAAAACAAGGAGATAGTGGATTGCGTCCACGCGTAGATCATGGACGTTGTTGTTGGTGCGCCCTATGCGTAGAGGTCTGTCCGACAGGCTCTTTGTCTTTGACCAAAGACTATCTCTATGTGTCGCCGGATGCCGATTCATTCTTGTGGACTCCCGGCGTGGATAATCCTGACGGAAAAGAAAATATTTCTTTCTTCAGTACGGAAGAATCATCATTGACCGAAATGACTCGTGTTCCTATGCGTGAGCTTGAAGGAATGGAAAGAATCAAATCTTTCGCTGAAGTCGTTCTTGGCTATGAAGAAGAAGAAGCACGAAAAGAGGCAAGCCGTTGTATCAGTTGTGGTATCTGTACGGAAGTTTGCCCGGATCATATGCATATTCCTGAGTATATCAATGCTATTGCCAATGCAGACGATCGTTCGGCTATCAAAATTATTTATGACAACAATCCATTACCCGAAATGTGTGGTAAGGTTTGTACCCGGCGTTGTGAAGATGTCTGTGCAGTGCAAGTGCGGGGAGAAGCAGTGGCTATCCGCTGGCTGAAACGCTATGCGATTGAACGCGCTGAAAATGCAGATTTGATCCAAGAAATCGTGAATCCCGAAATTCGTGAACCCAATGGTAAGAAAATAGGTATCGTCGGTGCCGGTCCTGCCGGTCTTACTGCGGCTTATTACTTAGCGTTGCGCGGATATGATGTCACCGTCTATGAAGCCCGCGCCAAAGGTGGTGGAATGACTATGTACGGTATTCCTAAATATAGACTTCCCGAAGAAAGTCTGGATAAACAGATTGCTTATATGCAACACATTGGTGTGAAGATTAAATTCAATACACAAGTGGGTAAAGATATCTCTTTTGAAGAAATATATAATTCGTATGATGCTGTATTCCTTGGCGTTGGATTCCAAAAAGGTTGGGACCTCGGTGTGCCTAATGAGGATGCTAAGGGTGTTCAACCCGCTGTTGACTTCTTGGTGAATGTCAATGATGGTCAGGATGTGAAAGTAGGCAAACACGTTGTCGTCATCGGAGGTGGTAATGTGGCTATCGATGCTGCCAGAGTTGCAAGACGTTATGGAGCGGAAGTCAGCATCCTCTATCGTCGCCGTGTAGAAGATATGCCTGCCGATTGGGAAGAAATCGAAGGTGCAGAAGATGAAGGTGTACATATTGTAGCACAAGCTATTCCAAAACAAGTGGTCATAGATGCCGATGGAAAGCTTAGCGGATTTGAATATATCAAAGCCAAAATGGAGCAAGACGAAAAAGGTGGAAGACCACGTCCCGTACCTATCGAAGGCGGCGAAACAATCGTTCCGGCAGACGATGTGATGGTAGCTATCGGTCAAGAAGCGGATTATAGCTTCCTACCCGAAGAATTTATTAAGAAAATCGAAATTAACAGAGGACGTATTGTCACAGACCCTGTCACCTTCCAAACTTCTGATCCTAAGGTGTTTGCCGGTGGAGACTCTGTCAATCGTACTGCAGATGCTATCTCGGCTATCGCCAACGGTTTCAATGCGGTGAAAGGGATCGAAGCTTTCCTCTTTGGAAAAGAAAAATAAGCTTTTCGATTTGTTGATAAAAATGCCTTCAAGGTGTATAAACATACTTTGAAGGTATTTTTTTCTCAATACTTTTTTGTACTTATATAAATCGTAAATATAAAAAGAAATTATTATGAAAATAGCAATACCAAGTGATGATCAATTGCATATTTCTGCTCATTTCGGACGTACGCGTGGATTTATGATTTTTGATATTGTAGGCGAGTCCATACACAAAAAATATGTATCCAACACATTTACAGGACACGTACAAGCCGGACAACACCTTCACGAAGACGGACATCAAACAGATACACATTCAAGAATATTTTCGGCTCTGGATGGTGTGGAAGTGGTGATTGCCGGTGGTATGGGAAGACGATTATATGCTGATTTTGAACAAAAAAATATACAGGTTTTTGTCACGCGAGAAACCAATATCGAAAATGCATTGAAACTCTTTATCCAAAATGAATTGGATAATAATGAAGGAAAATGCTGTGATCATTAATCTTCAATGACGGGCTTCCTCCTCACCAAACGCTCCTATTTCTCAGAACGATATAAATGCATGATTTTTCAGGATAAAACGGATTTTTCTTGTGTTTATTATTGAAATATTTAC
>CAZLTF010000029.1:0-4921 GCA_964562195.1 uncultured Bacteroidales bacterium
GTCTTTGCTGTCTCTCTATCGATTAGCTCAACTTTTGCTTTTAATGCAATTTTGTTATCTTCGTCAAATACGAAACCATGAAGATAGCTAACTGCCTCCGGTCTAATGTTTTGTGGTAGCTCAAATTGATAAATATCCAGCCCCCCATATCCGTTTTTACGGTCGGAAGCAAAAAATGCCGTTTTGCCATCGGCAGAAATGATAATGCTATTTTCATCATCAACGGTATTGATGGGATATCCTAAGTTTACAGGTCGTTGCCAATTGCCTAAGCTGTCTTTTTGGCTCATAAAAATATCCATACCTCCCATCCCCGGCCAGGTGTCCGAAGCGAAATAGAGTGTTTGATTGTCTGGATGTATAAACACGGAACTTTCAGCACCATCCGTATTGATATTGGAAGAAAGTGCTTCCGGTGGTGTCCAATGATGCATACTGTCGATGGTCGTTCTAAAAATATCATAGCCTCCATTGCGGTTGCTGATGAAGTATAAGGTCTTGCCATCCGAAGAAAATGAAGGTTGCGAATCCCAATACTTAGAGTTGACAGGAGCACCAAGATTTTGGGGCATATTCCACGTCGAACCGTTTCGAGTACTGTAAAAAATATCACAACGCCCCAGTCCTTTACGATTGTCACCATAGCCGTAAGGAGTTTCGCAGGCAGTAAAAAATAGAATATTCCCGTCTTGTGACATACTGGGTGCTCCTTCGTTGAAATGTGTGTTGATAGGCTTGCCGAGGGGGGTGGCTTTTTGCCAAATCCCTTCTTCTTTTGAAGAAACGAAAAAATCCTCTTGTTTTCCTTTGATTGCTTTCTTGTCTTGAAGTGTTCGTGTGAACAACAGGGTTTTGCTGTCTGCTGTGAGCGTAGGAAAATACTCATCCTCAGGACTATTGATAGAATCTCCCATATTGACAGGATGAAAATGAACAGGATGCTTGATAGCTTCTATTGCAAATTGACAATGTCTTAATTGACGCTTTGCATTTTTTGCATTCCGGAGACCGGATTGATTTTTCTGAAGATATTTTTGATAATAATGTTTTGCTTTTTCATACTCCTCTTGTGCAAAAGCAAGTTCACCCGCAAAATAATATACGGGATGGTAAAATGAAGAATCAATCTGCATCAACTTCTCGTAATGTGTCAGTGCCAGACTATCTTGTTCGGTATTTTCGTATAATTCACCAAGTAGAAGCTGGGCTTCACAAAATAGACTGTCTGCCCGGAGAGCATTTTGCAGGCTAAGAATAGCGCCGTCAAGCTCTCTTCGCTGGATATAATATTCTGCTTTTTGGTAGTATTTTTTTGCTTTCCGGTTTTGGGTCGAGAGTGAAACGATCGTCTGTCCTTGCAAAAAAAAACTTTCAAGGAGTATAGCGCTTATCAAATAAAAGGATCGTATCATAATTTTTATCAATATAAAAAAATGAAGCCATCCGCAGGTGTACAGATTGCTTCATTTTTTAAAATATTATAGCCATCTATTTAAATATCAGCTTTTTATTTTCTTTGTCAATTTTTACGTTAAGACTTTGATAGGTGCCTTTGCTGATATATAATCCGCCTTTCAATTTTGTATTCACAATAATTTTCACCTTATGGATGAGCTTTTCACCGACTTTGAAGTCTTGGATAGTAAAGCGGGATTTGTCTGCAATGGTAGAATTGGCAAGCACGACATTGACATCTCCGTCAAAATCCGTTTTGCTGATGGCTCCATCTCTCAACAAATTGATAGCATCATCAAGGGCAATGTAATTTTTGTTGGATTTGATATCCATCCAAGCTGTCATGGAATAGCCGTTGAGGGAAACTTTAAATCCGGGTTTACCCTTCGAGTTGTATTTGACAGGAATGGAAATTTCTTTTTCTTTTTCGATCTCTTTTTCGGTAACAATCTCCACTTTTGCGGTTTGTGTTTGTTCTTTTATACTGGCAGTAGGGACAAAATCATTGCGGAGAACTCTAAATTCGGTTCTTCTGTTTAGTTGATGAGCAAACTCTTGCAGTTCTTTTCCTTCCAATTGGCCGATAAAATCTTCTGTCAATACAGTAGCTGAGTCCAAGACAATGCTATCGGTGAAATAATATTTTCGATGCAATGTTCTTGGTATCCTTTCACCGTAACCTTTGGCGACGAGTCTGCCGGGAGAGATGCCTCTTTCAATTAGATAATCCACAACGGATTGGGCTCTTTTTTGTGACAGAATGTCATTGCTTTTTTCTGTGTCTCTTGAGTCGGTGTGGGAAGCCAGCTCGATGACAATCGTTGGATTTTTTTCTAATGTTTCTATCAGACCTTGAAGTGAATCTTGAAATTGGGGTTTCAGATCCCATTTTCCCAAATCATATAGGATGTCAGGTAAGACAATCGGTTCTTTCGGAATGGGACGAAGTACAAAATCCCGAACTAAGTCTTTGCTTTTTTCAAGACCAACGGTAGTTTCGGTAGCCGACTCTGTAAAATATTTATCTTTTGCGACCGTGATCGTATATGTCGTGTTTTTTAATATTTGGTCTTTTTTGAACTCATAAAAACCTACGGAATTGGTAGTAGTCTCATAGCTGCTTCCATCCGAACCCGCAATTTTTACAGGTACTCCTTCCATAAATAGCAACGAACGGTCATCTTTGATAACACCGGAGAGCGTAAACAATTTGGGAGCAATCTCAAAATGCCAGATGTCATCTTTGCCTTTGCCTCTTTCGTCTCCAATTTTCTTCCGGTTGGAAGAGAAGTAACCTTCTTCTTCGACGCTTGGGTTGAAAATAATGGCAAAATCATCCGAATTTGAGTTTATTGGATAACCGAGATTCTCGGGTTTGCTCCATTTTTCTCCATCAAAAGTGGTTTTGAAAATATCCAATCCTCCCATGCCGGGATGTCCTTCGGAAGCAAAATAGAGTGTCGAGTCATTGCGTAGAAACGGGAATATCTCATTGTCAGGCGTATTGACAAGAGAACCGAGATTTTTGGGTGTTCTAAACTTGTCTGATCTTTTTTTGCGTGTGGCGTACCACAAATCCATTCCACCCGAACCATCCGGAAAATTGGCGATAAACACAATCATCTTTTCATCGGAGCTAAGCGTGGGGTGTCCCAAGACTGCAAGTGTGTCTCTCGTGAGTCCTTCGAGAAGTGCAGCATTGCGATAGCTCCTTCCACTACGTTTTGCCGTATAAATATGACAGCCTTGTTGTGCTTTTTTCGATTTGCCACATCGCATAAAATACAGGGTCGAAAAAGAAGAGTTCATCATAGGAGAACCCTCATTAGCTTCGGTATTCACGATATCATCTTCATCTATCAAAGTAGGTTCACTCCATTCGCCTTTGCGATCCATACGGGAAAAATACAAATCCGAAAAATTTTGATTGGTCCATTCGTCAATATCATCTCCTGTTGACCCTTCTCTGTCCGAAGTGAAAATCAATGAATTGTAATTGTCACTTGCGTAGGTGGGAGCAAAATCAGAATATTTTGAATTTATTGTGCTTGGATTTGTGATCACGTGTGGTGTAGGATTAGCAATCCATTCGGCAGATTGTTGGCAGGACAATATGCCTGCTTTGCCGCGTGGATCTTCGGCATTGATAGAAATATATTTTTCAAAAATCGGAATGGCATCATCATATTTCCCCAATTTCTTTAGCGTATTGGCATAGTTTAGCAACAACCCGGGGGTCTTTTTGTAATATTCCTTTTTGTACAATGACTTGTAGGTATTGACAGCTTTTTTGGGCATATTCATATAGCGATAACACTCTGCCATTTGATAACGGATGTACTTTTTTTCCGCTTTATTTTTTATTTTGGAGTTGAGTTTCTTGTATTTATCCACTGCTGTCATGTATTTACGATTGGCAAAATCCAGATCGGCAGATGCCGTAGCAATGGACTGGGCAAGTATGCTACCTGCAAAGATGAGTGAAAAAAGAAGCAAGAAAGAAATATTCTTAATGTTCATAATACAATATGTTTTTTTTATTCCTAAAATTTGAGCAAAGATATAATTATTTTTAAAACGAAAGCCTTGAATTATTATTTTCTCAATGTCTGCTTTCCGCTTGTCGCTTCAATTGAAAATATATGATAATTACTAAACAGTTTCATCTGTAAGAACTTTTGCATTAGACTATGAAAATAGCTTATTCGTTGCATTATCATTCAAATAATTGCATCTTCTCTTGCCCCGGTTGATCCGTCAATCCTCTGAGAATTTGTTTTCTTGGACAAAGTCCATAATGCTTTTTCATTTGAATTTTCTTATTTCTCTTTCGATTGAA
This sequence comes from uncultured Bacteroidales bacterium, assembly GCA_964562195.1. Classification (GTDB taxonomy): domain Bacteria; phylum Bacteroidota; class Bacteroidia; order Bacteroidales; family S143-32; genus S143-32. Next base: position 4,295 of record CAZLTF010000029.1, read on the forward strand.
ATGTGAAAAGAAGCTTTGTTTTTGATTCTCCGGCAGGAGAAAAAATAATTTAGAATCAATATTTTATTTCAGAAGAATAGAATGGTGTAATATTTGATAGAGAAGAAAAAAACAGTTTACAAAATGTATAGAATAGAGGAAAAACCGGTTGTTATACATAGAAAACCGGATGACATTTTTAATTTTTTGAGTGATTTAAGAAATTTTGGCAGATTGCTTCCTCCCGAAGTCAAAGATTGGCAAACAGATGGCAAACAGTGTTCATTTACGGTAAGCCGGGCGGGACAATTTCGTTTAAAAATCGCAGAAGCCCTGCCTCATTCCAGACTCGCTTACACAAGTCTTGACAATCGTCCGTTTTATTATGATATCAATGCAAATATTGATTCTAAGGGAGATAGCTCAGAGGTGACATTGTATATTAATGCAAAAATGAACTCCATGTATCGTATGCTTGCTTCCAAACCATTAAAAAAGCTCTTATCCCGTGTGGCAAAAGAGCTTAAATTGTTATTGGAACGCGAGCTTGTCTAATCTTCGGGGCTAAACATCGGATCCCATATTGGCAGTTGAATTGCTTCTTGATCAAAGTATTTTAATGTTTTGGTATCAAGATATTTTTTGTTT
>CAZLTF010000030.1:0-3580 GCA_964562195.1 uncultured Bacteroidales bacterium
TTTTTTTTCAAATACCAATATATACTAAAATACCCTAATTAAAACGATCTTAAGAGCTTAGACAAGGATCTTAAATTAATTTAACATTTATCGAAGCAACTAAAAACGATAAATAATATCTTAGTCTATAAAAAAGAATTATGAGTAAAAATATATTAATTTTGACCGGTATATTCCTGAGCTTGCTTGCATGCAAAAAGGAATTGGATTTAACAAAAGATTCGTATTTTGGTATCAAAGAATTGTTAACATCCAAAAATGCAAGTGCAGACTGTGGAGAAAATGCAGACATTGAAGGGAAAAAAATAAAAGTTTATGGGATTATTGATGAAGACAACATACTCCTTGAAACAAGCACTTTTGTAGTGCAAGACAAAGATAATGATAAATACTCCCTAAATGTGGAAGTTGACAGCACGATAAGCGAGCCATTATTTGAGCTATTGATGGAAAAAGCCGGAAAAGAAGTAAAAATAGAAGGAAAAATAAGAGGATTTGATGCTCCGGCTAATTTTAACTGTACAAGGAAATTTGTACTTCAAGTCTCCTCAATGGAAGCTGTTTCTTTTTAATCCGTACTTGATTCAATAATTGAAATAATATTGTTTACGGTTAAAGCATTACTTATATCATAATCTCCTATCTTGGTGCGTCTCAGGTTGGTAAGATATGCTCCGCTATTTAGTTGTAAACCAAAATCGCGAGCGATGGAACGAATATACGTACCTTTACTAACTTTCAATCTAAAATCCACATTAGGAAGATTGATATTCAAAATATCAAACTCAAAGATATGAATTTTCCTGGATTTTAGCTCTATCTTCTCCCCTCCACGAGCATAGTTGTAAGCTCTCTTTCCCTTCACCTGAATAGCCGAGAAAACCGGCGGTATCTGTTCTTGTTCACCCAAAAATTTTTGTGCTGTCGCATAGATCATCTCCTCCGTAATAAACTCATATGAATATCTTTTATCGATTTCTTTTTCCAAATCATACGAAGGTGTAGTCGCACCCAATACAAATGTACCTGTATATTCCTTGGTAAGCAAAGAAAGTTCGGATATTGTTTTGGTCGCTTTTCCCGAACAGACAATGACTAATCCGGTAGCTAAAGGATCAAGTGTACCGGCGTGCCCTACTTTAATTTTTTTTATTTTGTAAGTCCTTGTAATAGCAAGTCTTATTTTGTTAACCAAATCAAAAGATGTCCAATTGATAGGCTTATCGACAAGCATTAGCTTTCCTTTTTGGAATTGATTTTGGGCGGGAGCGTTCGGGTCCATATATTCCTAAATTATTTTATATTTATTACCGGGTAAAGTTTCCGTAATTCCTTTTAATTCAAGTCCCAACAATGCCGTTGATAGTTGTCCATAAGTCCATCCGGTCAAGATGGCAAGATCATCTATCAACATTTCATCTTTTGTGCTAAGCAAATCATAAATTTTTTGTTCTTCATTATTTAGGGTTATAAACAACTGTCTTTGAATGGTTTTGATTCTTTTTTTAGTTCCCCAATTCATCAATCTAAGGATGTCATTAGCAGATTCTACAAGTGCAGCACGGTTGGTTCTTATCAAGAAATGGCAGCCTTTGGAGTATAAGTCCCCTACTCTACCCGGAACGGCAAAAACATCCCGATTGTAAGAATTTGCGATTTCAGCCGTGATCAAAGCTCCTCCTTTTGCAGCAGATTCTATGACAAGAACAGCATCCGCCATGCCGGCAACAATCCTATTGCGACGCGGAAAATTTTCGCGGTCAGGATTAGAGCCAAAAGAAAACTCCGTCAATAAGCCACCATCAATAAGCATTTTTTCTGCCAATTTTCTATTTTGTACGGGATAAATACGATCCAGACCATGTCCCAACACCCCAACAGTTGCCTTGTTATTGCTCAATGATTTTTGATGTGCACAAGTATCAATGCCAAATGCTAATCCGCTCACAATCAACACATCCGAAGGAAGGTCTTTGATAATTTCACTGCATACATCTTTTCCGTAAGCAGTAGCCTTACGTGTTCCGACAATAGCCAACACTTTTTTGGGATTAAGATCGGCGTTTCCTTTGTAATACAACACACTTGGAGCATCCACACAATTCAACAATCTGCCCGGATACTTCGGATTTTGAAAATGAAGTACCTCAATATTGTATTTTTCTATCAATTCAAGGTCTTTTCCGGCTTGTTTCAAAACTTGGGTATTTAAGATGGCTTCGACCATATTTTTGCGTATTCCTTCTATTTGCAACAGATCATTTTTTTTTGCCGAAAACACATTCCCGGCACTACCGAAATGTTGCAACAACTTCTTGGCAGTACGATTGCCTATACCCGGAATATATGTAAGTGCTATCTCGTATAACAATGTAATAAATTTTTTGGCGAAATTAAAATAAATTATAATCCTGATACAGATTAATTATTTAATTTATTTTTCTCTCAAAAAAAAACTGATTTTTTTTATTAAAATTACAAAAAAGAAGTATATTTGCATTTTATAAAATATTACTATTATGAAACATATAAGTCTGATAATTAGCATTTTGATTGCTTCAAGTTTGAGTGCGCAGATAACAATAGGTACGGCGGATATGCCCAATCCGGGGGATACTTTACGAAAAAGCCAATCGCTTAATCCTGATGTCTTTAATTTTTCGGAAACCGGCGAAAATTACATCTGGAATTATGAAGATTTGGTTCCACTAAAACAGGTGGTAGATACTTTCCAAACCTTAGATGATGTGGCATTTATTTATAAGATAACATTTTTTGGGTCTGCCAACTTGGCACATCCGCTCGAAGGAGGTCCTACCGGTTCGGATACCATTATCAATTCACCCTACGAATTTTTTAACAATACTTCATCTGTATATGAGCAAGCCGGAGGTGGATTTAGCATTGGCGAAAGCCCTATTCCAATTAAATTTGACTCTCCGGACAAATTATTTACATTTCCAATGCAATATGGCAATACACATTCCTCCTATTCATCATACGAACAAAGCTTGCCGGGATTTGGATATATGGGAGGATGGAAACAGCGTGATGCAGAGGTGGACGGATATGGTAGCCTTATCACACCGTTTGGGGAATTTGATGTATTGAGACTTCATGCTACTGTCAATCAGTATGATAGTATTTACATGGAATCCCAAGGCTTTGGCTTTCCGGTTTATCAAGATTATGATGAATATTATTGGCTGGGACAAGGACAAGGTGTTCCTCTACTCTATGTCCGCGAAGGAGGTAGCGGTGGTTCTTTGGCAGTGTACAGGGATTCAATCCGGGACTTGTCCGTGGGTATCCAAGAAGAAGAAGCTATCTTCAATCAAGTATTCCCCAATCCTGCCAAAAATCAAATCACAATTACCAATATTCACTCATTCAAGAAACTGGAAATTACCAATTTCAATGGTCAATCAATATACGAAACAAGTGATAATTCCTTGTTGGTAAATCACAATCTCTACCTCAATATTGAACGATTGGGAATGAAGCCGGGTGTTTACTTTTTGCATGTCATCACACAGAATTCTAAGCGCGTACTCAAATTATTAGTCGAATGATGTTTTCA
>CAZLTF010000031.1:0-1550 GCA_964562195.1 uncultured Bacteroidales bacterium
CGCACATGGACTTACATGGACAAATACTTTCTTCATGCCCAACCAGGCATGAAGAAAACCCTACATGCCTCCGGCATGGTAATATACTACCAGGTGGCAGCTATTTGAGCTGCCTGGGGTGTTTATCCGGCCCTGATCAGGGCAGATGCTTATTCCGACGAATCCGGCCGACTGTTCCGTTTTGGCTGAAGTGGTCCCATAATCTGGAAAGCCAGCCTGAGACCGAAAGCTGAGTGGCAAAAATAACAGCGCCCTTGATGAATCTATCTCCAGCAAATCAGGTGTCTGAACAAAATCAAAACTGTCAAGGAACCAATTCTAAAAGATGAACAGCCCTGGTTTTAGGAGACCTCTTCAGACGAGTTTTTCTTTGAAGACAATGTGACCAGCGGCCATAGTTGACAGTATTGCCCCTCCACCTTTTCCCGATTAGCCGAAGTATTCTTTTTTTATTTTTTTGATCTCCTGTTCCAACACAGGAACATCAATAGTTGCTATTTCCCATACGATATCAATATTTACACCAAAATATCCATGAATCAGTCTGTCTCTGGTACCAGCAATCATTTTCCACGGGATAGTCGGAGATTTTTCTTTGAGTTTCGGTGATATTTGCTTGGTCGCCTCTCCTATGACTTCCAGATTTCTAATGATCGCATCCTGCGTTTTGGAATCATTAACAAAACCATCATAGGTAAGGCCATAAGCATATTGTTTTATCTTTGAAAGACAGATCAATATGTCCTCAATCAGGTCTTGATCAGTACGATTAGACATAAATGATGTTGTTCTCTATTTCTGTGGAAACTTTTTTTACACGAATATTATTTATTCCATCTTTGGTCAACACATCAACCTTTTTCCCAAGTAAATTCTCCATATATTCAACAAATTCCATAAATTTTAATCCGATGGGGCGGTCAAACTCAACTACGATATCAACGTCACTATCGGGACCAGCCGAATCCGTTGCGACAGAACCAAAAATCCCAATGCGTCGGATGCCATATTGCCGTGACAAATAAGGATATTGATCTTTTAGTTTTTTTATTATTTCAGCACGGTATTCCACAATTATTCTATTGCTCCTCTATGTAATCAAGCTGGAGCTCAGTTAAAACTGTAAATACAAGCCCACTGAGTTTGATTAGTTGTCTGCCCCTCATTCTTTTTTCAGGATGCCCAGAAGACAAAATAGCCGCGCACATGATTATTTTAATAGCTTACAGCAATCCAAAAAAATATCACCTTTCTCTCTCGATAAAAGGAATGATCAACTCAAAAACTGTGTCAAAATTTTTCTTGTTTATCCCTCATGGTTCACCGTCGGTCAAAAATAGACATTTCCTATCTTCAGGAACCACTCTTTTTAATTTGGGAAGAAGTTCAAGGTCCCAAAATTGCTCTGACCCTCCCTCTCCGTAACTATCTCCCCTATGGAAGTAAAAGGTAAATTTAATGTCGGTTAAGCGAAGAATATGTTCATTGTTTTCATGAACCCAAAGGATCTGCTTAATCCGAGGCAAGTAGGCCATTGATTCCGATTTTAT
>CAZLTF010000032.1:0-5377 GCA_964562195.1 uncultured Bacteroidales bacterium
CAAAAGCGGGGAATTTATCTCCAACGGAGGTACTTCCGTAGCAGAATTTCCTGTAAATCAATACATTGCTCTGATCGACCGATTTGGTTGGAAGATGAAGGATTATATCATTCAAATGGGATATCCCGAAAAAATGAAAAAAATGGAAAGATTGAATGATATGCCTGCCAAAGATGTACTTGATGAAGCGCTCGATGGTACAGAATTTATTGCGGTAAAACCAAATCAGGATTCCCTGCGTTTTATTTCCACATTAGCCAATTTTAATATGAAAAGCAATATTATCCATGCTTTGGATGTGAAATACATACGTGTGGCGGATGCCGCAATTTTCCCGGCAGACCACAAACTTTCAATCTATAAGGATGCCAAGATTGATAAGTTTCATGGAGCAAAAATCGTGACGAATACCGATACTCGATACCACGAAATCTATGATGCGGAAGTGGAAATATTAAGCCGCAACAAATATAAAGCGATGGGCAAATATGATTATGTCGATGAGACAAATTACAAACAAGAGATAAAACTCACACAAGTGGAAGTGGATGATGATTTTCAGACCACCGCCATCGGAAAAATAGATCGAAGTGAAGGTTTTATGTTGAGTCAAAATTTTGATTACTACGGCGATGTATTTCTTCAAGCGGATAAAGAAGGTTTGATTTTTGACGGCGGATTTAGAATCCGGCATACCTGTAGTATGAATGCCCGAAAGTGGGTAAAGTTTAGGTCGGAAGTGGTCCCGAATAATATTATGCTTGCCATTGATGACAATCTGATGACGATGGATAGTTTGCCGATTCTTAGTGCACTGATGTTTTCCGAAAACGAATTTAGATTTTATTCCGGATTTCTCGAGACACGAAGGGATTCAGCTGATCAGGTAGTTCTTTCTTCCAAAGGTTTTTTGACATTCGACAAGTCGATGGAGGAATACCAGATTGGCAACAGAGAACGTTTTGAAGGAATATCTTTGGCCGGCAATAGATTGAGCTTGGCAAGAAGAAATTGTACTCTCAAAGGAGACGGGGAACTAAACTTAGTTCTTGATTATGGCGATCATATACAGTTGAAAACCAATGGTTCATTTGATTTTAATATGCGCAATGATTCGATTTCTTTCAAAACGGTATTGGGGCTGAACTTTCCCTTTGATAAAAGTCTGTGGGATTATTTCCTCGCAGATTTTGAAGGACGAAATTTGTCGGGAGTACCTCTGAACAGACCAGAATTTCTAAAAGCGGTTACCGATTGGGTTGGCGGGGAAAAAGGAGAACGTCTAATATCAGATATTAAGCTTTTTAACCGTATGCGGAAAATACCAAATGGACTTGACTTCTCTCTTTTGTTTTCGGATGTCAGACTATATTGGAACCCCAATACCCGCTCTTATATTTCAAAAGGTCTGATAGGAATAGAGTCCACCGGAAAAAACCCCATCGGGAAATATGTAAATGGATATATTGAACTTGGCAAACGGAGAACAGGCGATGTGTTTAATATCTATTTGGAATTTGACGACGGCAGATATTGGTATTATTTTCAATATCGTAATAATATTCTTCAAACGATCTCTTCAAATACAGAGTACAACAACAAGATATTGGAAACCAAAGAGAAAAAACGAATTACCAAAGGAGATGGCAAAGATAATGATTATCAGTATATTATATCTACATTGGAGAAGAAAACCGATTTTCAGCGTAGAATGAAATTTCAATAAAAAAGAAAAAAACTTCCGTATCATAAATTATTTCTACTTTTGCCGTCTGAAAATTGGGTCCCGTAGTTTAACTGGATAGAATTCGAGATTCCGGTTCTCGTGGTGGGGGTTCGAGTCCTCCCGGGATCACTCTTTTTCAGCACCAGTCAATGTTAATCTTGCCTATGTAGGGTCTGCTAAAAAACCATCAAGCACTATGAAAGAAACTGGATTACGTAAAATATCAATGATAAAATGCAAAAGAAATCAAAGCTTTTTCCAAAAAAGTCTTGCATTTATGAGTCCAGTCAAAAAATAAGCAAATTCAAAGAAGTCTCTTTTGGCGATATTTCTACTTTTTTCAATTAGACGCTACAAAAGCATTACCGAATATAATAAAAGAATGGCACTTCTGTGATTTTCAGCAAACACCAAGTAAGTTGATAAAACTTTCCCATCCGTTTTTCTCACGATTGTTAATAATTAATAAACTGATAAATAGAGTATTGGTGTACTTAGTAAATACAGAATAGTATGCCTATCAACTGATTATCAACAAAATAAGTTTTTATTGTTAATAGCTGTGGATAAAAATGTAGATAAGAATTTCATTATGGATTGCATTTATATTAAAAATAAATTTCTACTTTTGAAGAATGAGTAATGAGGAAAAACAGAGTGTAAAAAATCCTAAGGGACAGGGTATTATAAAAAGTAAGCCATCAAGATTTGATCAAAATGATCTTTTGGAGAGAGGAAAAATTCCGCCACAAGCGGTAGATTTGGAAGAAGTCGTCTTGGGAGCAATCATGATTGATAAAGATGCCTTGGTGCAAGTCGTCGATATGCTTAATGCGGATGTCTTTTATTCCCAAAAGCATCAAACGATATATGCGGCTATCAATCAGCTATTTAAGGATGGCAATGTCATTGATTTACTTACCGTCACGCAGCAATTGCGAAAGACTGGCGAGTTGGAGACGGTAGGGGGTGCTTATTATCTTTCCCAACTGACAAGCCGCGTAGCCTCGACAGCGCATTTGGAATATCATGCACGTATTTTGCTTGAAAAATATATGCTTCGCGAGTTAATAAAAACCTCATCTCATATTATCACCGAATCCTACAAAACTTCGACGGATGTTTTTAATTTGTTGGATGAAGCCGAGTCCAATCTCTTTTCTATTTCGGAGAAAAATTTTCACCGTGAATATTCCGGTATGGAAAAGCTTGTAGAAGAGGCTATTGGCGAGATAAAAGCTGCAAAAGAGCATGGCGGAAATCTCAGCGGTATTCCATCGGGATTCAAAGATTTGGACAGGGTTACCTCCGGATGGCAAAAATCGGATCTTGTGATTTTGGCTGCCCGTCCCGGAATGGGAAAAACCGCATTTGTCCTCTCGATGGCTCGAAATATGGCGGTCGAGCATGAAGTCCCATTGGCAATCTTCTCATTGGAAATGTCAGCTGTTCAGCTTACCACGAGACTTATTTCGAGTGAAACCGAAATCTCCGCAGATAAATTAAAAAAAGGATCTCTGGAAGACTATGAATGGGATGCTCTCAACAAAAGAATAAAGAGACTTATCAAAGCCCCTATTTTTATTGATGATACTCCGGCACTTTCGATCTTCGAACTTCGTGCCAAAGCCCGCAGACTTAAGTCTCAACATGATATAAAAATGATTATTATCGACTATATCCAGTTGATGTCGGGAGGTGGAGATAAAGCCGGAAACAGGGAACAAGAAATAAGTACCATTTCCAGATCATTAAAAGGCTTGGCAAAAGAATTGAATATTCCAATCATAACATTATCACAACTCAACCGGAGTGTCGAAACACGGGGAGGAACCAAACGCCCGTTGCTGTCCGACTTGCGTGAATCCGGTGCGATTGAGCAGGATGCGGATCTGGTGATGTTTATATATCGTCCCGAATACTATCAACTTGAATATTTTGATGATAAACAAGAATTCCCTGCCAAAGGAATAGCTGAGATCATTATTGCAAAGCATAGAAACGGTCCATTGGAAAATGTGTTTTTGCGTTTCAAAGGAACTCATGCTAAATTTATGGATTATATGAAGAACGAGGAGCTTGGTAGCAATGCCGTTTATGAAAGCTATAGTGAAGGTATGCCTCAAAACACAATGGTCGTCCGTTCGAGAATGGATGAGGTCGCCGCTTCGGCTGATGATGCAGCTCAACTCACTCCGGAAGACGAAACTCCATTTTAAGGTTTCATCCATATCGATTCAGCATATAAAAAGGCTTTCCATGGGGTAGGATCTGCCGGAAAATTCTCAAATGTCATTTTGCTAAGAACTTCGTTAGCGTGGATAAAAAAATATCCGGAGATATTCTTTTTCCCGTTTTTATTACGTCTTATGTCACAATTGATGGATTTTGAAAAAAACATTTGTGAAAAGTGTAACATTTTACTTTTTGCTGCGTCCTATTGATGGTTTTTCACAAAAAAAAAGAAGCATTATGAGCAAACTAATCATTCAAAATCTCTCAAAAACATATCCTAATGGGGTGAAAGCTTTGGATAATGTCAGACTTGAAATAGAAAATGGTATTTTTGGTCTTTTAGGTCCCAATGGAGCCGGAAAATCTTCTCTGATGCGTACTTTGGCATGCTTGCAAGAGGCAGACAGCGGAAAAGCATTTCTGGATGACATTGATATCTTTGGCGAACCACAGCGACTCAGAAAACATTTGGGGTATTTGCCCCAAGAGTTTGGTTTTTATCCCCGTATCACCGCCCACCAATTGCTTACACATATAGCCATTCTCAAGGGAATCACAAATTCTACCGAAAGAAAAGAAATTGTCAACTATTTGCTTGACAAAGTGAATATCTACGACAAAAGAAATCTTTCGCTCAAAACCTTCTCGGGAGGAATGCGGCAGCGTGTAGGAATCGCACAGGCACTTCTGGGAAATCCGAAATTGATTATTGTGGATGAACCCACAGCGGGTTTGGACCCCGGTGAACGCAATCGATTTTATAATATTCTATCAGATGTGAGCAAAGAAGTAATCGTGATTCTTTCTACGCATATCGTAGAGGATGTAAGTCAATTGTGTTCGCAAATGGCAATTATGAATCTCGGAAAGATTGTGTTTGAAGGAGGACCTCAGGAGGCAATAAATGCCCTCGAAGGGAAAGTGTATCAAAAAGTGATAACGCGCGAAGAATTAGAAACTTATGCCGAGAAATATCATATTATTTCAAATAAAATGCAAGGTGGTCGCCCCGTGATACATATTTATAGTGACCTATCTGTTACAGACGGTTTTGAGCCGGTAAAACAACCCGGTCTCGAAGATGTTTTTTTCTCCAAAATCAATACTCAAAGCATTTTAGTCTAACGTATTAAAAACCAATTTTATGTTTCGCAATTTCTTTTTCACGGAAATCAAACTCTCTTTGAAGCAGCCTATGATATACGTTTTTTTGGGAGTCATCACTTTACTTGTATTTGCGGCTACCGCAAGCGACAATGTTCATATCGGCGGTTCGGTCGGTAATGTTTTGAAAAACGCACCACATGTCATCAGTGTTTATTCCGGTATTTTGAGTATCTTCGGGCTGATGATTGCTACCGCTTTTTTCAACAATGCAGCTTTGCGCGATTATCAATACAATTTTAATGAAATTTT
>CAZLTF010000033.1:0-2874 GCA_964562195.1 uncultured Bacteroidales bacterium
ATATCAATTTGTTGATGAGTTCGAATCTTATACGAAAGGGCAATATTTGGCATGCCAAAATCCTAAGGATTGGACGACTTGGTCAGACGCTCCGTGTAGTTCTGAAGATGCATTGATCTCCGACGAACAAGCATATAGTGGTTCACAATCTTTGCTCATCATTCAAGGTGATGATTTTGTCCATCCGATAAACAACTTCAATTCAGGTATTTACAAAGTCAGTTTTCAGATGTATATTCCTTCCGGAAAACTGGCATATTTCAACACTTTGCTAAAATTTAACGGAAGTGGAAGTGCTTGGGGGCAAGAAATAAGATTTCAAAACGGGATTGCCGAGATGGATGCAGCCGGTAGCAATGCAGCCCAATTTAACTACAGTTTCGACCAGTGGTTTGAAAACAAACTCATCGTAAATATGGACTTGGATTCTGCCTATTTTTACTATGAGGATAGTCTTATTTATCAGTGGAAATGGAGCTACGGAGCACATGACACTGATGCTCTTAACCAATTGGGTGGCAACAACTTCTGGGGATGGAACGGAGCAAAAGGCGATTGCTATTTCTTCGTGGACGACTACTGCGTAGAGCATATTTTTGAAAAACCGGAACCCATCAACGGGCTTTCATTTTCTTATTCTCAAAACTATGAGCATGTTGTTTTACAATGGGAATATCCGGATAGTTTACAATTTGTTGTATTTCATTCAACGGACAATATTACATTTCAGGCTCTGGATACTGTAACCTCTATGCAATATGTGGATAGTTTGGTTCCCATCGGAAAACACTATTATTATGTCAAAAGTCTTTGCCAATCAAATCCGAGTGACAAATCCAATACGCTTGAAGTGACAATCTCCACACGATTAAACATTCACGTTTTCTTAGAAGGAGCCTACGATGACCAGCTCTATCATCTTCACAAGCAGCTGAACATTCGACATTTTATTCCATCAAGCCAGATTTTTGATAGCTCACCGTGGTATTATCCGGGAGAAGAAAATCTCAATCATATTCCTGCGGATATGGTGGACTGGATATTGATCAAGATCTATGACACTACGCAAGCGAGCCTTGTCTCCGATGCTTGTATTGTTGATACGCTTTGTGGTCTTTTGCTCCAAGACGGAAGTATTGTCAGCCTTGATGGCAACTCCCCTCTCATTTTGTCCTCCGGCATAGAGGATTCCCTATTTTTTCAAATTTTCTCCCGCAATCATATTCCGGTAATAAATGCTGTTCCTCCTGTATTTCACGGAAAATTATACGAGTATGACTTCACCAACTCTCAAGATGCTGCATATTTGCTTATGCAAAATGCATTATCCGGCGGAAAATATGGAATGATTGCCGGAGATGCCAATGCCGATAGCATTATCAATGATGATGATCTTATTATCTGGCAGACGGAAAGCGGTAGTGAGGGTTACTTGCGTTCGGATTTTAATCTCGACTCGCAAAGTGATAATGCAGATAAAAATGATTATTGGGAGAAAAACAGATAAACAATCATAAAGCATGCTATGGTCTGCAAAAAATCTCAAACAGGTGAAAAAGAATGAATTACGAACAATATCAATAATAAAATTCAAGAAAAATCAGAGCTTTCTCCAAAAAGTTTTGCCTTTATTTTATTCTCAAAGAGGATGTTTTCATTCCACAGCGGCACCTCCCAATATCAGCATCGCTGCACCTCTATGTTTTTCGCCGGAAATATATTGACTTATACATCTACCCCGAAGTTGCGAAGTGCGTCATTCAAAGAGGTTTTGAGATTTGTCGAAGCTTTGCGTTTTCCGATAATCAAAGCCGCAGGCACATTGTACTCGCCTGCCGGAAATTTTTTCACAATACTACCCGGTATCACAACGGATCTTTCGGGCACTCTTCCTTTTATCTCAATGGGTTTTTCACCCGTCACATCAATAATTTTCGTAGTTTTGGTTATTACAACATTCGCACCGAGAACGGCTTCTTTTTCGACATGTACTCCTTCGACAATAATACAGCGGGAGCCGATAAAACAGCCATCTTCAATAATCACAGGAGCCGCTTGCACAGGTTCTAAAACACCACCGATACCAACTCCACCACTTAGGTGAACGCCTTTACCTATCTGGGCACAAGATCCTACAGTCGCCCAAGTATCCACCATCGTTCCACTATCAACAAACGCACCTATATTTACGTAGGAGGGCATCATTATTACTCCCTTGGCAATATAGGCTCCGTAACGCGCTACAGCATGCGGCACTACGCGGATTCCAAGATCTTCGTAGCCGGTTTTTAAATCCATTTTGTCATAAAACTCCAAGACACCGGCTTTCATCGTTTTCATTTTCTGCATCGGGAAATACAAGATCACTGCCTTCTTGATCCATTCATTGACTTTCCATCCATCGACGCTAGGCTCTGCAACCCTCAATTTGCCTTTGTCCAAGCGCTCAATTATCTCTTTTATAGCATCTTGCGTTTCAATATTTTGAAGCAAACTTTGATCTTCCCATGCTTTCTCTATGATTGTTTTCATCTTTTCCAATTGGTATTTATGATATCTTTTTTTATAAATTCAATTCTTTGCCCATATAAAAATTCAAAACAAGAACTTTAAATATGTAATCATATTTAGCTTGAATAAACTCGGATTCAGCTTTATTGAGGTTCGTTTTTGACAATTGAAAATCTACCGAATTGAGCATTCCGATTTCAAATTTCTTTTGGGTATATTGGAATGCTTTTTGTACGGCGGATTTCTTTTTGGAAGCTGCTTGATACTTTGCCATAGCGGATTTTGCATCCTGATATGCTTGTTGCACAATTTTTTGAATATTATTTTCGACGATTTTTTTATTTAATTGAGCTGTTTCAATGT
>CAZLTF010000034.1:0-12746 GCA_964562195.1 uncultured Bacteroidales bacterium
CTCCCGGTGTTCCGTGTATCAGGTTGAAAACAGCATCAAACTGGATTTTTTTTCCTTTGATATTCAAAGAAAAATCATTTTTGTTGATAGGATACTCACCATTTTCTCCTTCATAGACCCATTTTTCTTGGCTTATTAGTATCGGGAATACTTCAAATTTCTCTTTATCCAAAGATTGCGCTACATTTTTTCCACTTTCGACAGAGATTTCATATTCTCCCGAGTATCCTCCGTATAATACTGCTATCTTCTTCATAATCTGCTTGATATATTGTTTTGTAATGATTTTCGTTTCATCATTGTACTTATATTTTGATATTTCTAAACAATTCTTCGACTGCTGCAAAGCTGCTCATTTCTCCATTTTGTATTTTTTTTTCCAATTCGGGAAGGAGTTTTTTGACCTTCTTTTTGGAATAGAAATGTTCGAGAATTTGATTTTTTAAGGTTTCAAAAAATAAAAATTTTTCTTGTTGAAGGCGATTGTTGACGAAGAATCCGTTTTTTTTCATTTTTTTTTCAAAGTTCAAAATCATATTTCCGACCTCTTTGATTCCTTTGTTGTGAAGAGCGGAAGTCATCAACACGGGTACTTTCCAGTGGTTTTCGTTGGGAGGAAAAAGCTGTAAAGCATTTTGGATATGATTTTTTGCCATATTCGCTTTATCAAGATTTTGTCCGTCGGCTTTGTTGATGACGATGGCGTCGGCGACTTCCATTATGCCTCTTTTGATACCTTGTAGCTCATCTCCGGCACCCGGTAAGAGTAGGAGTAGGAAAAAATCAATCATATTTTTGACCAGCATTTCGGACTGTCCGACACCGACTGTTTCTACCATAATGATGTCAAAACCGGCAGCTTCGCAGAGCAAAATACTTTCTTTGGTTTTGCGGGCTACGCCTCCCAAAATTCCGGCGGAAGCCGAAGGACGGATAAACACATCTGGATGTCCCGAAAGCACTTCCATACGTGTTTTGTCACCGAGAATGCTGCCTCCTGTTTTTTGGCTGCTCGGGTCGATTGCCAATACGGCAATACGATGACCTTGCTCCAAAAGATGAAGCCCGAAAGCTTCGATAAAGGTGCTTTTCCCTACGCCGGGTGTACCCGTAATGCCGATACGAATCGAATTGCCGGAAGATGAAAGACAGGTGGCAAGAATCTCGGAAGCTATATTGCGATGTTTGTCCAAATTGCTTTCTGTCAGGGTGATAGCACGACTCAAAAGACTGATATCTCCATTGCGAATAGCATCACAATAGGCTTCGGCGCTAAGCTCCGAAAGTGTTTTGGGGAAATGTTCTTGCAGATATGGATTGACCTGTGAAGGTGTCTCTATCCCTTTATTTACTTTCAATGCACTTTCTTTCTTTTTACTCATAATCAATCGATAAAGAATGCTATCTTTTTTGTTTTATTCCGATACCGTCTTCATATAGATCTACCAATTCGCGTTTAAACAGATTTCCCAATGCTTTTTTGAAGGCTTTTTTGCTCAATCCAAACATTTGGTTAATTTCGTGGGGACTGCTTTGGTCCGTAATTTCTACGTAATCTCCGTTTTCTTTTAGGACTTGAAGGATTTTGTTGGAGTCAAGACCGATGACTTTGCGGTAGCCCTGTGGTTTGATTGTAATATCCAGTTTGCCGTCTTCGCGGATATTTTTTACATAACCTTTCATACGCATATTGCGTTTTAGCTTTTGATGAATATCCGAGTTGAAAATCAAGCCTTTATAAAGATTATTTACGATTACATTCATTCCCAGATCGGACATTCCATAGAGCAAAAGATCTACTTCTTCGCCTACTTCAACGTCTATATCATCATAAAAAACATTCTCATCCGTAAGACATGAGCCTTTTATTATTCCGCTGTCTTCATCTACAAACAAAAATACCAAATATGATTCACCGGTGTGCATTTGTGTTCGTTGGAGATTGGGCGGCACCCACAGATCATCCGGCAATCCCCAGTCCATAAATGCTCCTTCGGGACTTATCTCGTTAACAGTCAAAAATGCAAATTCATCCAATTGGATAAAAGGTCTGGTCAGAGAAGCTCGAACTTGATTGTCAATATTTTTGTAAACAAACACATCCTGATTGTCCCCTTCTTGAATGCCTTCGGTATAGTCTGAGGCAGCTAAAAAAACCTCATTATTGTTCGTATCCGTCAGAAAAAATCCGGTATCATCTTTGTGCGTTACCCTGAGGGAATTTATTTTTCCTATTTTCATAATGCAAAGGTACAAAGATAATATATTGAAAATTGTATTTTCTACAAACGATAGAGGCTTTGTTTATTACAGACGATTGTCGTTATCTTTCATTACTTAGGGTTTGCTGAAAAACTCTCAAACAGTTGAAAAAAAAATGAATTACCTAACAATGTCAATAATAAAATGCAAGAAAAATCAGAGCTTCATCCAAAAAATCCTGTATTTACTTTATTCTCAAAGAAGGTGTTTTTATCCCACAGAAGCACCTGCCTTTTCTTTGACCGGACACATACATCATCATTTCACAAATCAATAAATGAAGACACTTCTGTGATTTTCAGCAGACCCTACTTATTTTCTTTTGCGCTAAATCACCGGTATTTTTTTGGATAGTTTTGGGGGTAAATCTCCATCCACAAATGAAATATTCATCGAGGCAATATTTTCCAAGAAAACCGAAAGCTTGGTTTGGCTATCAATATTTAGTTTTTTGCGCAGTCGATTCCGGTTTTTGCTAACGGAATTTTCGGATATTGCCATTATCTTCGCAATGTCTTTTGTCCTAAGTTTTAGCAATAGAAATGCGCTGAGTTTCAATTCATTATCGGTAATATTGGAGTATGTGCTCCTTAGATTTTTAAAAAAATATGGATATACCTCTTCAAAAGAATATTTAAAACGTTCCCAATTGTAATTTGAATAGGTGTTGTATTTGATAATCCGTTTAGCTTCCTCGAGATTATTTTGTATCACACAGCTTTCAATTTCCATCAATACTTTATTGAAAGCAATCATCTTGGTAGTAAGTTCCGAAAGTTCAACTTTTTTGTTTTCCAATTCTTTTTCTTTTATGGCTAAGCTGATTTTAAGATGTTCGTTTTTGGTTTTTTCTTCCATTTGTTTTTGAAGCGAAAGGTTTAGTTTTCCCAATATCTTGTTTTTTTCCGAAAGATTTTCGACATACAAATCAATCGTAGATAAAAAGATATGAAGCAAATAGTAGATGAGGTATCCGATGATAAAGAAATTGACAATTCGAATAGCAACACAAGCAAATTGGCAACTGTCAAATTTATAATCGATGGGGAAATTTTCCAATTTCATCATCATTAATACACCGGTGATAAGCATTGAAATAAAGGAGAATAAGAAAACATACAAAGCTTTCTTTTTGTCAATAAAGATGGAATATATTATTGCCGCTACAAACCAAAGGCTTGCAATATCCAACAAACCGATACTCAGGCTGAATAGTGCTCCGCTTATCAAGGTCAGTATAAATAAGCCTGCTTTGATATTTAAGGCGATTTTTTTTCTCATCAGAGCCAATCCGATAAGGAATATAGCCATGATGACCGGCAACCAGGGAATAATCCGGTATTCACTATGTTGCAAGGCATAAAAAGAAATGGCATTTATTATCAGAGACATCCAAGCGATAAATACCAACCCAAAGTCAATAATTTTTGCTACATAATTTTCTTTCATTTTTTTCATCCTTGTGTATTGTTTACCAAATCCGCAGATTATTTTGAATGAAAATATTTTTCCAAAATCAATCGGTTGTACTTCATTGAAGCATTTTTTTCTTCTTGATAGATTTGCCGGAGTAGTCCGGAATAATGTTCTGCAATTTTAAATCTAACCATTTTCATCGTTGAATTTACCATTTTGTTTTGCTCTGTAAACGGTTCATCGACAAACCGATAGACGTTTGGAATCCATTTTTCTTGAAATTTTCCTTGATAGCCTGAATCTTGTTTAAAAGCGAAGAGACTTTGATGAATATGCTCCAAGAGTTCTCCTGAGGAAGAGATGTTTTGTTTTTTGATAAAGTTTCGAATCATATCATCGCGGAGGGTCATCAATGCGGAAGTGAATTTGGAGTGGTCATTATACAACATCACGTGTTCTACAAACGGACATGTACTCAAGATGGTTTCTTCAATTTCTTCGGGAGAATATTTTTCACCATCTTCGGAAATCAACAAGGCTTTTGCCCTTCCCGAGACCATAAGATATCCATCCTCATCATAATATCCCAAATCACCTGTAAACAGAAGTCCTTCACGTATTGCTTCTTGGGTGGCTTTGGGATTTTTGTAATAGCCTTTCATCACATTGTCTCCATCGACTACAATTTCTCCTTTTTTGCCTTTTTCGACTTCTTTGCCATCTTCGACGATCAGACACCGGATACCGGGAATTATTTTACCACTGGTTCCCAATTTATGCACTTCGGGTGTATTGGAAGATATCACCGGAGAGGCTTCTGTGAGTCCGTAACCTTGAAAAATCGGCATTCCGATAGCATAAAAAAACTCTTGTTGCTTAATATCCAAGAGAGCGCCTCCTCCTACCATAAACCGCAATTCACCACCGAAACCTTGCTTTATCTTCCTGAATATCAGATTATTTGCTATTGCATATAATGGGTAGTTTATGAGTCTCACAAAAGGATTGGAGCTTGTTTTGACTTGCATCGAGGCTTTGAGTCCTTTCCGAAACAGGACATTGATAAGCTTTCCCTTTTTCTCAATGCCTGCTTGTATATTTTTCATAAATTTACCCGAAAGGGCAGGAACACTCAACATCAGATTTGGTTTTACTTCGTTGATATTCAATGGGATATTCTTCAAAGCTGCCATTGCTCCTCCGCGTGTGTCCAAAAAATAAATCGTGTAAGGAATCAGAGTGCTGACATAGATGCCTACGGTATGGGCGAAAGAATGATCCAGAGGTAATACATTGAAAAGCTTGGATCGGGGTTGAATATCAAACATCTCATAGGATGCTTTGCTATTGGAATAATAATTTTTGTGCGTGAGCATTATTCCTTTGGGGTTGCCGGTTGTTCCGGAAGTATATGAAATAGTCACCACATCTTCTTCTTCGATCTGTTCGATGCTATTCAAAAGCTGAGCGGTATGGCTTGAAGAGGTGATAATGTCTTGATAATAAATGATATAATCTTGCAGATTGAATCCGTGTTTTGCATTCAATTGTTGTATGAAGTCCCGGTCATCATCCAAATATATAATTTTAAATGAAGGAAGATTTATCTCTTGAAGCAATGGGATAATTTTTTCGATATGATTATGAGAGCTGATAATAGCTTTGGAGTCAGAATGTTGCAATCGAAATAGAATTTCTTCTTGGGTCAATTTTACGGAAAGAGGGACGGCAATGCACCGGCTTTTGACAATGCCGTATTCGGCAATAACCCAGGCTGTTCTTCCTTCGGCAAGAATTGCGATTTTATCCTCTTTCTGAAAACCGGTTTGCAATAGAAAGGAAGCAAAAATATCCGATTTTTTGTTTACATCTTCAAAACTACTTTTTTGCCAACCGGCATCTGTTTTCTCTGCCAGATAAGGTATACCGGCGTATTTTCCGGCTGCTTCTTGCAACAAATGAACTACTGTCTCTTTCATACTCAACATATCTAAATTTAAACCGGAAGCAAAGATAGTCTAAAAAATGATATTCGAGACGGTCATTTTGGATAAATGGAAAATTTATTTGACAAACAAATCCGTAAAAGCAAATTTTGTTCCGTCAAAAAGACCTTTATCGCTCAATTTTAGTTCCGGAATTACCAATAATGCCATAAAACTCAAAGTCATAAAAGGAGCATTGAGTTTTGAACCCAGCTTTTTGCTTGCTTTGTTGATAGTATCATAGGCTTCGGCGACAGAATATGCATTCTCGGCAGACATCAGTCCGGCTACCGGCAATGCGAGATGCAAGAGTGTGTCTCGATCTGCCAAAGCAATTCCTCCCTTGGAATCTACAATCCGGTTGATGGCTTGCACGATATCTTCATCCGTTGCGCCAACGGCGATAATATTATGACTATCGTGGGCTACGGTCGAAGCGATAGCTCCATTTTTGAAACCAAAATTGTGAATAAAAGCAATCGAAGGAGGAGCATCCGAATAACGGTTGTAAACTACTATTTTGAGAACATCTTGACGGGTGTCGCTGACCACAAAACCATTTTCTACTTTTGGGCTTATTTCACTTGCCGGTGTCACCAATTGACCATCCAGAGCATTGATAAGACGGATTGCTCCGGGTTTTGCTTTCACTTGAATATCAGATATTTCCAATTTGGAAGCATAAAATTTATTGGGCAATTCCGTCCGGAGGCTTTCTATTTCATAGAGTAAAACCCCATTTTCGACGACCTTCAATCCGTCAATATAGGTGGACATCACATCAAAGTCTTCCAAATTGTTGACAATAACCATATCCGCCGGTTCTCCTTCTTGAAGCATTCCTACCTCCAAGTCATAATGATTTCGTGGAATCAAAGTACAAGCTCTCAATACATCAAACAAATCATATCCTTTTGCCAAACTCCTTTTGATCAAACGGTTGATATGTCCCTCGGCGAGATCGTCGGGATGTTTGTCATCGGAACAAAACATTATTTCTCCGGGATGTTGACGAATGATGGGAATCAGAGTTTCATAGTTTTTGGCGGCACTGCCCTCACGGATCTGAACTTTCATTCCGGCTTTGATTTTATCCTCTGCTTCTTCGATTGTAAAGCATTCATGATCGGTAGAGATACCTGCATTTGCATATTTTTCCGCATCTTTGCCCAATACTCCGGGGGCGTGTCCGTCGATGGGTTTTCCGTTTTTCTTGGCAGCTGCCAATTTTTGCATTACTTCTTGGTTTTCAAATAGGACTCCCGGAAAATTCATCATTTCGGAGAGGTATTTTATTTCGGGACGTGCCATAAGTGTTTCTATTTCTACAACTCCAAGTGTAGCTCCGGAAGTTTCAAAAGCTGTGGCAGGTACACACGAAGGCGCTCCGAAATAAAATTTCAAAGGAACCCTCTCTCCATCTTTGATCATAAAATCAACCCCTTCAATACCTAATACGTTGGCTATCTCATGAGGATCCGAAACCGTGGCAACAGTCCCATGCATCATTGCCAAACGCGCAAACTCAGAGGGGATCAACATCGAACTTTCAATGTGAATATGTGAATCGATAAACCCCGGAAGTATGTATTGTTTTGATTTGTTTTTCCCTTCTTTGATGGAAATGATTTTTCCGTTTTCGACAAGGATTGTCCCTTGAATAATTTTTCTTTTGACTACGTCAACAATGTTTCCGCTGATGCTGTATGTATTTCCTCCCATAGATGCAAAGTTTAAAATATTTTACGAAAGTACTAAATATATTTATTTCGGCAAACATTTTTTATATGCTTATTTTATTCTCAATTTGGCAATTTTTGAAATGGCGCTTTGCTTCTCATATTCGATAGTCCGCAATTGGATTTATGACGGAAATTGTGGAGCGGCAAGGTGGGTTTTCGTACAATAGAAAACCATAGATTGACGGCTTGTGATAATACTATACGAACATATCAAAATTTATCATACTTTTGCCCTGCATTTTAGGCAACTATTTTTTATTAGTGTTGTTAATAGAGTTAAAAAGAGATAGATTATGAAAAAGACTTTCTTGTTTGTATTGTTGTTGATTGTTTTTCAGGGATTTGGGCAAATATTAGAGCCTGTGAAATGGAAATACGAAAAACATGATTTGGACAATAATGAGTTTGAATTGGTATTTTCCGCCAGTGTGGAAGCCGGCTGGCATTTGTATTCTCAAAACGTAAAAGAAGGAGGTCCTGTACGAACCTCTTTTGTTTTCTATGCTATGGATGATTTTGAACCGGTAAATAGCAAGGTTGAGATGGTAGATTCATTTGAAGAAAAAGACAAGAAAGATTTTAGGGTTTTGTTTTCGGAAGGTGAAGGGCATACCGAATTTGATAAACAGTTTGCTATGGATTTGAAGTTTTTTGGCGAAGACACCCAATTTAAGCAAAAATTTCGTTGGAAAGGAGACAAGAGATCGGAGATAAAAGGCTATTTTGAATTTATGTGTTGTGATGATACGCAATGTCTTCCTCCGGCACAAACCGGTTTTTCGTTTTTCAAATCGGCAAAAGAGAAACAAGGGAGTACCGGAAAAGAGATAAAATCCGCAAAAGAAAAACACTACAAGAGTACGATCAAAATGGTCAAAAAACCTTTTGAGGGTTCGGAATTGGAGAAATCCCTTTGGACTTTGTTTTGGTTGGCTTTTTTGGGTGGATTGACTGCTATCATTACGCCCTGTGTATTTCCTATGATCCCGATGACCGTAAGTTTTTTTCTCAAAGACAAAGGGATAAAAGCCAAGGTGCAAGCGGGATTTTTTGGCTTGTCGATTATTGTCATTTATACGGTGATCGGTACGGTAATTGCCGTTACTTTGGGAGCAAATTTTGCCAACTGGTTGAGTACCCATTGGATACCCAATGTATTTTTCTTTTTGATTTTTGTATTTTTTGCAGCTTCATTTTTTGGGATGTTTGAAATTACCATGCCCAATTGGCTGATAAGCAAATCGGATGAGAAGGCAGACAAGGGTGGATATATCGGTGCTTTTTTTATGGCTTTCACGTTGGTTTTGGTTTCCTTTTCGTGTACCGGTCCTATTGTCGGGATGATTTTGGTAGAATCCGCTTCTTCTCAAAATTGGTTGGAACCTATCATCGGTATGCTGGGGTTCTCTCTGGCATTTGCTTTGCCGTTTTCGTTATTTGCCTTTTTCCCATCCTTGATGGGCAATATGCCCAAATCGGGCGGTTGGCTAAACTCCGTGAAAGTAGTACTCGGATTTATTGAATTGGCATTGGGACTTAAATTTCTCAGTATAGCCGACCAAACCTATCATTGGCATATCTTGGACAGAGAAATATATCTTGCCATTTGGATTGTATTATTTACATTGATGGGAATCTATTTGCTCGGAAAAATCAAATTTGCCCACGATAGCGATGTAAAATTTATCAGTGTTCCGCGTTTGTTTTTTGTGATAGCAACATTTACCTTCGTGATCTACCTTGTTCCGGGTATGTGGGGAGCTCCCCTCAAAGCTCTCTCCGGATATCTGCCGCCGATGGCAAGTCATGATTTTGATCTCGATGGAATAAACAGAAGAAATATCAATGCCGCGATCGGAAAAGAAGAGAGCAACAGCATCTGTGAAACACCCAAATACCACGAATTCCTACACTTACCTCACGGAATCGAAGGATATTATGACTTTGAACAGGCTTTGGCTTGCGCCCAAAAACAGAATAAACCGATATTCGTTGATTTTACCGGTCACGGTTGTGTCAATTGTAGAGAAATGGAAGCCAATGTATGGTCAGACCCGAGAGTCCTCAAACGTCTCAAAGAAGATTATATCGTTGTCAGCCTCTATGTCGATGACAAAACATTTTTGCCCGAATCCGATTGGGTGATGAATCAAGACGGCGAACTATTGAAAACCTTGGGAAAAGTAAATGCCGACCTCCAAATCAAGAATTTTAATATCAATGCTCAACCCTATTATGTATTGCTGAGTGCCGATGGCGATTTGTTGGCACAACCCAGCTGGCATGACTTGGATGTCGATAAATATGTGAAGTTTTTGGACGAAGGAAAAAAGAATTTTAAAGCCGGTATTGGACTATAATACAATAATAAAGGATGAGAAAAATAATTTTTGTTTTTTTAAGTCTCTTGATATTAGGAGCTTGCGAAAAGAAAGATCCGGTAGATCAAAGCCGGATAGATGATGAAATAATCCAAGAATATATTCAAAAACATAATCTTGATGTTACGAAAGATGAATCCGGATTATATTACCTCATCACGAAAGAAGGAAGCGGAAACCATCCTACGATTCAGTCGTATGTGACACTCAACTACAAAGGATATTTGACCGACGGGACAGTCTTTGACCAGACTACCGAAGCGGTTTCTTTTTATCTTTCTTCTTTGATCGAGGGCTGGCAAATAGCTGTACCCAAGCTTAAGTCCGGTGGCAAAGGTCTGTTTCTGATTCCATCCGCACTGGGCTACGGCAGCAGAGGCTCCGGTAGTATTCCGGGCAATGCTGTTCTTATCTTTGAAATAGAATTAATAACATTTGAAAATTAATTTCTGTTTTGTTAGAATAAACGATAATTCCATACCTTTGTGCCTCATAAAAAAACCAATAAAATGAACATCATAAGTAAACTTCCACAAACGGAAACATCCATATTTGCGATTATGTCGGGCTTGGCAAACCGCCATAATGCCATCAACTTGTCACAAGGCTTTCCGGATTTTGCGATTTCGCAAGAATTGATTGATCGTATTCATCAAAAAATGAATGAAGGATTTAATCAATATGCACCTATGCCGGGTACTATTTCCATTCGTCAAAGAATCGCCGGCAAAATGAAAAGCTTGTACAATGCAGATTATGACTGGGAAACGGAAATCACATTGACCGCCGGAGCTACTCAAGCACTTTATACGGCAATCACGGCATTTATTAACCCGGGAGATGAAGCCATTTTGTTTGAACCGGCTTATGACTCCTACAAGCCGGCTGTCGAAATCAATGGCGGAATAGTCCGCCCAATCAGTGTTTATGCACCGAATTTCAAAATTGATTGGAATAAAGTCAAAGATACCATCAACACTCATACAAAACTCATTATTGTCAATACACCCAATAATCCTACCGGTTCATTGCTTCAAAAAGAAGACTTCTTGGCATTGCAAGAAATAACACGCAACACAAACATAGTTGTCATTTCTGATGAAGTATATGAACATATTATTTTTGACGGATACCAACATCAGAGCGCTGCACTCTTTCCCGAATTGGCAGAACGTACGATTCTTACTTATTCCTTCGGAAAAACATTTCACGCTACCGGTTGGAAACTTGGTTACGCCATCGCTCCCCGAAAATTAATGAACGAATTTCGCAAAATTCATCAGTTTATCGTTTTTACTGTCAATACCCCGATTCAATTGGCTATAGCCGAATACATGGAAGAGCCGGAAAATTATCTCAAACTTCCGGCATTTTATCAGAAAAAGAGAGATTTCTTTATCAATGCGATAAAAGACTCCAAGTTTAATCCGGTAAATTGCTATGGAACGTATTTTCAATTGGTAGATTATAGTGAAATTTCCGACCTCCCGGAATTGGAATTTGCCAAGCTCCTGACGGAGAAATATGGAGTAGCTTCCATTCCTATCGCACCATTTTATCATGATCGACGCAATCAACATCTTCTGCGATTCTGCTTCGCCAAGACCGAAGACACATTGAAAAAAGCCGGTGAGATTTTGTCCTCCATTTAGCGAAGAGGGAATTTTGATTGGTGGCTATTGCTTGTTGGTGGGTTGGGGCATGTGGTTAGTTGTTAGTGGTTAGTTGTTAGTTGTTAGTTGTTAGTGGTTAGTTGTTAGTGGTTAGTGGGGGTTTGATGAAATCTTATTCTTTTGTCATAATACCGAAGTGTTTTCAATATGCCGGGAATTACAATTCTCAGATGGATAGTCTATCGGCATTTTTCAAATATTATTTAAAAAACCTTAGTAGCTATTATTTCGGAATTTATAGTTTCGCTCCTACGAAGCTTGGTTTTGTTTCGCCTTATTAACCAGTGCTTACGCACCGGGCTACAAAGATTTCGCACCTCCGGTGCTTGAAAACTTTTATTTCCTTCAATTTCATAGATGTTTCGAAAAAAAAAGGCTCACATAAATGCAAGCCTCTTACAAATTATAAAAAGTTATAGGGACTAAATATCGAATTTAATACCCTGAGCCAAAGGTAGATCTAGTCCATAATTAGCTACGCTGGTTTGGCGGCGCATATAAGCTTTCCATGCGTCGGAGCCGGACTCACGTCCACCACCGGTATCTTTTTCACCACCAAAAGCACCACCGATTTCAGCGCCGGAGGTTCCTTGATTTACGTTGGCGATACCGCAATCCGAACCTACTGCCGAGTAAAACAATTCTGCTTCGCGCATATTATCGGTAAAGATTGCCGAAGAAAGTCCTTGAGGCACGTCATTTTGAATTTCAATCGCATTCATCACGTCACCTGAATATTTCAAGAGATAAACGATAGGAGCGAAGGTTTCTTCTTGTACGATGTGGAAGTGGTTTTCAGCTTCGGCGATACAAGGTACTACATAGTTTCCGGATGCATATTCGCCACCTTCTAATACTTCGCCACCAAACAATACTTTTCCACCTTCATTTTTGACGGCTTCGACGGCATTTTTGAATAAAGTAACGGAGTTATTATCAATTAGAGGTCCGATCAATTTTCCTTCCAGAGGATTACCGATACGGTCAACCAATTGTTCATAGGCTTTCACCAATCTATTTTTCACTTCATCATAAATATCTTCGTGGATAATCAGACGACGTGTAGAGGTACAACGTTGTCCGGCAGTACCAACAGCACCGAATACAGTGGATGGGATTGCCATATCGAGATTAGCATATTGAGTCATAATGACGGCATTATTTCCACCAAGTTCGAGAATTGTATTTCCCAGTCTTGCACCGACAATTTTACCTACTCTTTTGCCAACGGCAGTAGAACCGGTAACAGAAATCAAAGGAATACGTTTGTCTCCTACGAAGTTGTCT
>CAZLTF010000035.1:0-2028 GCA_964562195.1 uncultured Bacteroidales bacterium
AGGGCGACCTAATCATATATAGCTGTTATTTAGAATTATAAGCTGCCCTTCCAGGGCGTTTTGGATTCATTATCATTAACTCAAGGCGATGCCCTTCGGCTTCGCACAGGGTAATATCTTGGGCTGAAATAAATCAGGCTTTCAGCCTTCTTCCAATAAATTAATAAGCTATTTTTTTGATGATTTTAGTAAACAAAAATTATAATTTCTGTTATTTTGGGGTCATCCTAAATCCTTTGGGTCAGTTGTTCTGAAATTATGTAGTCTGTGCGGACAATGGTGAATGGTACAAATTGCAATTATACAATGCCGTGAAAACCAGCACAATCTAACATAAGATCAAATAGTTTCAAGAAAGTGAGTAAGGTCAGATTCGGGGGCAAGATTGAGTTTTTTGCGGAGGCGTTGGCGGTTTTTGTTGACGGTAGCGAGAGAAACAAAGAGAGTGTCCGCAATCTCTTGCGAGCTAAGTCCAATACGGAGCAAGGCACATAGTTTTTGATAAGATTCTGTTAGTTCGGGGAAGGATTTTCTCAATCTGTCAAAGAATCCCGGATGTACTTCTTCAAAGTCTATTCTAAATTTTTTCCAATCGGTGTCAATATCCGTATTTATATTTATAAAGTGTATTATTTCCTTTTTCTGTTCAAAAGTACTACCGGAAGCCTTTATTTCTGCTTTAAGTTTGCCCAAAACTTCATTTTTATTAACCAAACAAGCCATAGAACTCATCAATTGTTTATTTTTGAGTGCCATCTCAGAATCAAATTTCTCTTTTTGGAGACGATTGATTTGTTTTTCGGCAAAAATATTATCTTGGAGATGTTTTTTCTCCTGTTCCTTTTGTGCGAGCTTAACTTCATTGAGGATTTTTTGTTGTTTAAGGTTTCTACTTCTAAGTCTTAGGTAATAGATAAGCATCAGAGAGAGAGCAATCAACACAAAAGTAATGATGATGAGAAGGATCACATTTCGAGATTTGATTTTATTCTCATTCTTGAGGAGTTGATTTTCCATTTCTTTCTTCTCTGTTTCATATTTGGTGTGCATCTCAGCGATCGTTCTGGTTTTGTTTTCCTCAAAGATAGAGTCTTTTACTTGAGTATAGAGTTGATGATATTCTAAAGCTTTTTTGTGTTTCCCCAAAGAAAGATAGACATCCGAAAGTCCTTTGTAAGCAATGCGTTTTTGGGATTTAGCACCAATCTGCTTCGCCAATTGCAAACCTTCGGAATATAAGCTTATTGCTTCCTTCATATTCTGTTGGGAATAGTACAAGGATGCAACATTCATCAAAGTAAAAGACAGCTTACGTTTATCTCCATCTTTTCTTCGTATCTCTATGACTTTCAGCATATACTGCATAACCTTGGAAAAATCATTTTGCTGATAAGCAATACCGGCAAGGTTGTTATAAGCGGCAGCGATACCATCCAATTCATTTTTCTGCTGATAAATAGTCAAAGACTGCTGATAATTTTGCAAAGCCTTTTCGAGATTTCCTTGATCGTCGAAAACCATTCCCAGATTATTATAACAATCTGCAAGACCGATGCTGTCTCCTATTTCTTTTCTTATTTTTTGGGAGCGATCAAAATACAAAATTGCTTCTTCAAAATTGTGATAACGATATTGATCAATACCTATATTATTGCAAATGGTGGCAAATAATTTGTGTTGATTTGTATTTTCCACAAATGCTAAGGCTTTAAGATCAGCCTGTAAAGCTTGATCATAATCACCAAGGCGACGGTAGGTTTTTCCCAAAAGAACAAGACTTTCGGTTTGCCATTGTTTATTTTGCAAATTTATTGCCAATTCAATAGCTTGAGTAAGATCGCTTTTTGCAGCTGAATATTTCTGTTGTTGAGTATTGATCTGTGCCATAAGAGATAGAAAACGATAGCGATAATTTTCATCCAAAGATGGATTTTCTATCGATTGTGAGAGTATATTAAGAGCACTATCAGGAAGAAATTTGGAAAGACTGTCCACCTCAACAAGAATTTGCTTTATCTCCATATTGAT
>CAZLTF010000036.1:0-8443 GCA_964562195.1 uncultured Bacteroidales bacterium
GGACTACCGGGATAATCCAAACCAGTAACCCAGACACCAACCAAGAAATCATCTCCCGGTTGAGGATTAGGATTTGAAGGATCCAAAATTAAACTAAGCTCACATGTCTGTGCAAAAGCACCTCCCATAGTTAAAGCTAACACTAAAATAAGAATAATTTTTTTCATTTTACTTTTTTTTTGTTATTAAATTAATTTGTTTAGTTATAATTTTAATGACTTCCATCAGCATCACCAGCCATAACACCAAGATAACTGACAGAGCCAACACCATTGGTTATAGTAATTGACTGGTCCTCAAACAACCAATCATCAATAGGATAACCACTTGTAGCACCAATGATGTTATCAATCATAAGATTCATGTCACTAACATTGATATCTCCATCACCAGAAACTTCACCAGCAAGGTAATAAATTCCTGTCAAACTAGTACCAAGAATGTGATCGAGAACTACATTAACATCTCCTACGTTGGTAGAGTAAGTATAAGGCTCAGTGCAGGCAGTAGTTATTGTGTATGTTCCACTCGTAATTCCAGAGTAATTATAATCTCCACTTGCATTAGTGGTTGCAGTACCAACAGTGTTTATATCAACAATACAATTCTGAATTGGAGTATTTGCAGCGTCACAATACGTAATAGTACCATATGCTGTCCCAAGAAAAGTATTTGTATAATCATTTGTAAATACGCAAGGATCGGCATACTTCAATGGTTGAACAGCTGCAGTATTCTGATAATATTGTCCACCATTCATTAAGGATGCATCAAAAGAGATACCGGATTGAACGGTATTATCAACAACATCTATTACTACATGCAATACTGATGTATAAGTTGTAGGCATTAAATTGAATTTGGTAGCACTACCTACATCTGTAAACTCATTATCGGCTTCTGTAATAATAGCGAATTTGGAAGCCGTATTGTCAACTGTATTGACGACGGAATAGTAATTGTCCATCAAAGGACCCGGAGTAACAGTCACATGTCCACCGGACACAATACTCGAACCAAATCCGGCGGTATTGTAATCCAAATAAACTTGCAAATCCCGATGATAGGTACCGCTTGCATCCGCTTTAACCTGAACATCGAAATGCAACTCTGCTCCGGCATTTTGGATCTCAAAATTTGCCAGCTGCCAACTCAACTGTGGTTGAGCAATAGCCGCGAGACTAAGAAATCCGATGAATGCGAAGACTAAAAAACTTTTTTTCATACTTTTAATTTTTAATTAATAAATTCTTTTATAAACAATGCAAATGTAATATCTTCGCTATATGATAAATAGCATGAAGGCAAGTGATTGCCTTCATGCTAAATTTACAATTATTTTCCCGCAGGAATAGAATATGAAGGATCGGGATCTCCGGAACTTAATGTCTCCAATGTAACGGATACATCACCACCATCAACAACTATTGTTCCTCCATCTGTAACAAAATCAGGTGCAGCCCAGCCCGGCGAACCAAGGATCTCATCCAAAAGATTATTTACATCACTAACATCAACTGTATTATCCCAAGTGACATCAGCTGCAACAAAGAATAAACCAATCAAAGCATTCCCTAGAATATGATCCGAGGCAACGTTAACATCACCTACATCCGTACCACCACGAGCCTTATTGGTAGTAAATTCCCATTCATAAGTTCCATCAAAAACATCAGCAATAGAAAATTCACCACTGGCATTGGTAACGGCAGTACCAACAACATTTCCATCTCTTAGCAGATTGATAGTACAATTATCCATAGCTTGTGGAGTACTGCTAGCATAAACAAGCGTACCTGAAACAGTATGATGATCGGAAACTACAAAAGTAACCGGAACTGTAATAGGCGTGTTAAACGGATCATTGGATTCAACAACAATATCAGCATGATAGGTACCATTTGGCAAACCGGCAGAATTATAGTCTACAACGATAGGAGCATCAGCAGCACCAGCAGCAACTACTCCATTCGTGGTAACGTCTCCGTCCACTGCAAGCCAACCTTCAGGAGGTATTAGCTCATTGTATCCAATAACTTCAACATCATCAACTTCAAAATACCATTGCCATCCGGTAGCAATATAATGGAAACTAATAATACAATCGGGGTTACCAACATATGGCAATAAGCTAACAACAATATCTTCACCCATATGATCTTCATCCCAACTAATTAAGTTATCCCAGCTATTACCACCATCAATACTAATGTCCACTTCACCGAGATCATTACCACCTGAATTAAGATCATTGTATGCGGCTTTGAAAACCAATTGAGCATCAACAAATCCGGATAGATCAAAGGAAGCCGTGTGCAATTCCGTATCCATGGTATTTCCACTACCTAAAGCATCAACATCTGCAATAGCACAGTCACCCGTACCACCGGTTTTATTCCCTTTGGGATCTGTATTATCGGATTCAAGTATCCATACATATCCATTTGTTTCATTATCAATGATACTCCATGAAGGAGGCATGCCGGCTTCAAAATCTTCAAATAGGATGGTCGTTCCGGCAGGAGGAGCAGGATAATTAATAGTAGCAGTATAGGTCAAATCATGATCTCCGAAGTTCCCCACCATTAGATTTTCCGTAGCGGTACCTCCCGGCAATACTGCTTGATATAAAGAACTCTTATCTAGCGAGATAATTGGCAATCCTTCTTCAATAATTTCAAAATCAAAAGAACCGGATTCATATGCATCACTCCAATACAAATAATAAGTAACACCACTTTCAGCAAAGAACTCAACGGTAGAAGAAAAACCTGAAGAAGCACAACCAGAGTCATCATCATTGTAAGCAACCGTATTTCCACAACAATCATCATAAATAGTCAACTCGGTATCAATATCCTGACCGGAAATACAAGAAGTAACAGTCACATATTGACCTACACCAACATACGAATACCAAACAGGCTGTTGCGGAGCATTATTAATACCGGTATTCGCGACAATCGCAGTAGAGCAAAATTCTCCGGCAGCTGGTGTATAAGCTGCTGTAGTCCATGAAGCTACATAATCAACCGTGCAAGGATAGTCTTCAAACACGCTTGGAGCAACAAAGAAATAATATGTTCCTGCAGGTAAACCTTGCGTAGTAAACGAGTCAAAACCACATTTATCTACAATAACTGAAGGTTCAAGCGATCCGGTCATATTATCACAACCGGGGCAACCTAACACGTACTGTTCTATCATACCCATTACCATAGGTGCTTCTCCCTCTAATGTCATCGTCACGGTAGCCGGTTGATCAAGAACTAATTCAAACCAATCCGTATCTCGCGAGGAAGCATCCGACCAAGTAGTACCGTGCAAGACCTCACCATCAACTACACTTTCATAAGCAGGTGTAGCCATATTACAACCACCGTTGGTATCATCACCACAAACTTCAGCCTCTTCAACAGCACCGGCGGGGATAATAATTTCACATTTCGTTGTGAAAGAAGCAGGTCCAGACCAATCACTATACAAACCACCACCACAATCTTGACGAACATACCATTCGTATTCGGTATTAGAATTCAATCCGGAAATAATATCCGATGTAGCATGTGGAGCTCCTGAACCTATCTCGTTTCCTGTACCCGGAGCAAATCCCGGAGTACCATATTCATATTCAAATGCACTGCCAAGAGAAGCCCACTCTAAGGTAGCATCATGCTCGTTGATATTTGAAGTAGTCAAGTTTGCAGGATTTGGGCAAGCAGGAGGAACAATCACATCTGCCCCCATATCGTAGTTAGGATTTATGGTTCTTAAATCTCCATCAATATCATCCGTCACCATAGCAATCGTAGTTCCTGTTTGATAAGAAGGTGACAAATCATCAATTATATGCAAGTCTCCGTTTGAAACATCAAGAAAACTTGGATTTCCTTCTACTGAGTTTGGATCCTGTGCCGGAGTGGCAGCTTGCCAATCTACCAAAGTAGCGTAAGTTGTATAGCTACTAGCAGGGTCATTGAATCCAACAATAGGACAACCATCCGTTTGATAATAATTGTTATAATCCATATTTGTATTGGGATGTGTAGTCCAGTTTTGACTCTGAATATGCACAATGGACCAACCTGAATCCGTCCAGCTACGTTGAATCGTATTATTGTACAGATCAATTTCGGAATTTGAAATAGTAACTCCAATCTGGTATGCATCACTCGTTCCATTGGCCGCGATCGAATTATTGTAGAAATACACTTCACATCCGGTTCCACAATCGTAAGCTGTAAGCTGTTGTGTAACATTATGATAAATAAAATTATTCCACACCCATACGTGATCAGAATCAGTAGCACCGATTCCAATCCAACCGTTATCATAAGCCGTACAATGGGAAATTTCAATAAAAGAACTTGCGTAAATTCTAGCTCCGGCATTTTCTCCATTGGTTAAGGCGAAGCCACTAAAGGAAAGATAAGCTGTATTTTGTAAATAGAGCGGTTCACCCGTACCAGCAGCATCAATGACCACATTTTCTCCGGCAGCAGGATAGAAATCAACCCAAGCGCCACTACCAGCTCCCGGAATTGCGCCGTCAATAGTAGCAGCAGCATAATCTCCACCATCATCATACACTTCAACACTCACTCCATTTCCATCGGTACCTCTAAGTAGAAGGTCATCAAAACAATCTTGGAAAGAAAGATAATCTCCACCACCGGCAGCATTGATTGTAAGTGTTCCGGAGATTGGGTCATATACTGTCGGACCCGTGTATGGAGTACCGGGTGCAGTTATCGGATCTACAACTGTAGTAGTACCATCACCAAACTCAAAATAGAAATCGTGAGTACCCAAGGCTAAAGTCGTAGAATATGTAAAAGTTTGCCAATTGTGATAATCAGGACTTCCTGCAGGAGGAGTCATAGCAAATGAAGCACCATCAATAACAACATTTGCCACTGTAGGAGCAGTTCCATCCGAATGACTGTACTCTACAGAGTATGTAAAAAGAGTGGTAGTATTACCAGAGGGGGAATCAACCATACCATTTGTAAGACCCGGACCTACAACAGCAGGAGTATAATCAACTGTAAGATAGGGAACATTCGCTTCATTCCAACCATCCATATCAACGTAATAGTTCGTCCCATTATCAACATCAAACATTCCAGTCCTAAATATTCCACTCGCCAGTGCATTTGCAAAATCTGTAAGCACATCACCTCCCAAAGTGTAGGTATGCCATCCTGTAGAAAAACCACTCGATTCGGTATTATAAACATACTGATCCCCACCTTGAATATCAGAGAATAAAGTAGCCGCATCATCCACAAGAGGATCTGTGGTCATTTTTGTTATTGCCCAATACGGCCAATTGGTGGCATTCACATAAACCGTAATGTTCACCTCATTGATAGCAGAACCAACAGGAATAGAGCTAACATCAAATTGCATCCAACCAGCGTACGAATTACCATTCAGATTTACCAAACTGTTTTCCGTTTTAGTAGTTCCATCCGTCGTGCCAGTCCAATAGGCAGTAGAAGAAGGATATAGATCTACGACTGTACCCTTGTTTGAAGTTTGTGAATTGATAGCAACATTTTCTTTTTGATACTTCTCTATCGCTTGCTGTTCGTAAGAAGTTAACATACCTTTGTTTGCCAACTTATTTTTTATTTCACGGGCGATGGATGAATTTACATCAACCGGAGCATTTGGATTGTAAGAAGTTACTGTACCGGAAGTATTGAAAATCGCTTTTTGATTTTCCGCATAGGATTCTTTTGTCAACTGAGCCTCAAAAGCAACTGCCTCCGACTTCACATTCGAAACGGAGTGTAATCTCTTAAATTGCAGTTTCTTTTTCTGGACTTTTCCCTTGTAATCTGCTTGTGCAGAAACAATTGAAGTAGCTAAGACCAACACCAGCAAAAGTTGCCAGATTCTTGTAATTTTCTTCATAATATACTATTTTTGTTAGACAATAAATTTCACACTTTTATGAATTGCAAATATATGCATAAAAATATATGTACAACATTTTTTTTTACTCTTTGTGTCCCAAAATTAGACTTTTTTAAATCTAAGCTTGGTAAAATCCGGTAGATCAACCGAAGAGACTATATTAACAAGTGTTTTTTTTACGGGGTGAATAAATTCGATTTGGTGTGCATTTAGCGAGATACTTGCATCCCTGTTGGTACGAGAATAGCCATATTTGATATCTCCTTTGATGGGCAATCCGATGGAGGAAAGTTGTACCCGTATCTGATGATGTCTTCCGGTGTGAAGAGTTATTTCGAGAAGAAAAAACGAGTCACTTTCTCCGATCACGACATAGTCCAAAATTGCCTTTTTCGTTCGTTTGTCTCCGGCTTTACCCACAAAAGATTTATTCTGTTTTGAATTTTTATAAATATGATGTGTAAGTTTGGCTGTTTTTTCTATTTTTTTCTTTCTGACGATTGCACGGTAGGTCTTATGGATTTCATGATTTTGCAGCATCTGATTGAGACGTATCAGGGCTTTTGATGTCCGGGCAAAAATCACAAGTCCGCTCGTAGGACGATCAAGCCGGTGGACGACACCAAGAAATACATCTCCCGGTTTATTATACTTAACTTTGAGATATTTCTTCAGAGCCTCGTTCAAAGGTTCGTCACCGGTCTTATCTCCTTGAACGATCTGCGAAGGATATTTATCTACAACGATGATATGATTATCCTCATACACGATTTGTTTTTGGGGATCAAAAGTTCTCATACGAATCGTCCAAGTATTAACAAAACCGTTTTCCTAATACTGTTCTCTTTCATTGGGGAATTTTTCATCCTTAACATCATCAATATAAGCTGTTACCGATCCCTTAATTTCGTCAAACAGGTTGTGATATCTGCGGAGGAAGCGAGGATGAAATTTGGTAGTAATACCCAACATATCATGAATCACAAGTACTTGTCCGTCCACTTCTTGGCCGGCACCGATTCCGATGATCGGCACCTTCACTTCTTTGGCTACTTGTGCGCCAAGACTTGCCGGAATCTTTTCGAGGACAATGGCAAAACATCCTGTCTCCTCCAATAGATGGGCATCTTCGATCAGTTTTTGAGCTTCATCCTCTTCTCTTGCCCTGACAACATAGGTGCCGAATTTGTGAATGGCTTGCGGAGTAAGTCCGAGATGTCCCATCACAGGAATACCAGCCGAAAGAATCCTTCTCACGGATTCTATAATTTCCGCACCACCTTCCATCTTGATAGCATTAGCGCCTGCTTCTTTCATAATTCGAATGGCGGAGTCCAGTGCTTTTTTGGAGTTTCCTTGATAGGTACCGAAGGGCAAATCCACGACCACCAAGGCGCGTTTGACAGCACGCATCACAGAAGCAGCATGATATATCATATTATCCAATGTAATCGGGAGCGTAGTAGTATATCCAGCCATCACATTGGAGGCGGAATCGCCAACCAATATAACATCTATTCCGGCTTGATCGAGAATTTGTGCCATTGAATAATCGTAGGCGGTCAGCATTGCAATTTTCTCACTTTTCAACTTCATCTCTTGAAGCACATGAGTCGTAATCTTGGTATAGTACTGTCTTGAATCTTTTGATTTACTGATGTTCATTTTTCAAACTTATATATATTAATGTATGTAAATTCATTATTTCAATTTCAAATATACCGGACAATGGTCAGAATGCTTCACCTCCGGCAATATTCCGGACTCACTAATATTTTTTTTCAAATTATCCGTA
The DNA here is from genome assembly GCA_964562195.1 of uncultured Bacteroidales bacterium. Taxonomy (GTDB): domain Bacteria; phylum Bacteroidota; class Bacteroidia; order Bacteroidales; family S143-32; genus S143-32. The sequence goes on from CAZLTF010000036.1 coordinate 7,721, forward strand.
GTCATAATATAATCAATACGCCAGCCCTTGTTATTATTCCGGGCATTGGCACGATAGCTCCACCAAGAATAGGCATCTTTGGATTCAGGATGGAGAAAACGGAAAGTATCAACATATCCAAGCTGCAAAAAACCACTCATCCAAGCTCTTTCTTCGGGCAAGAATCCTGAATTTTTGGCATTTCTTACCGGATCGTGGATGTCTATCGCCTGATGGCAAATATTGTAATCTCCGGCGACAATGAGTTTTTTACGATGGAGACGCAGCTCTTCGATATACGATTGAAAATCACTTAACCATTTCATCTTGAAAGCTTGGCGAACATCCCCACTTGATCCCGAGGGATGATAAACGCTGATTATAGACAAATCTCCAATATCAATACGTATCATTCTTCCTTCATCATCATATTCTCTGATTCCCATACCTGCTAAGACATTATCCGGCTCTGACTTCGTCAAAATAGCAACCCCGCTATAGCCTTTTTTTTGAGCTGAGAATACATAGGTCTGATATCCCAACAGAGTAAAATCGAGAATAGGAATCTGATCCGGCTGTGCTTTTGTCTCTTGAAGGCACAGGACATCAGGATTTTCCTCTTTGAGCCAATCCAGGAATCCTTTTTTCACAGCGGCACGAATCCCATTTACGTTGTATGATATTATCTTCATTGTCCATTATTATTGATGCGAAATAACAACTTTTTTTTGAATTACAAATACA
>CAZLTF010000037.1:0-2956 GCA_964562195.1 uncultured Bacteroidales bacterium
GGGCAGGCTGGAAAAAATGGGATAACGTAGAATTTGACTTGAGCAACGATAAACTCGGACAAGTTACCAAAATAGGCATATACAGTAACGCTTTTAGAGACACAAAAACAAAATTTCTTAAATTGGATGAATTGTACTTTATCTTTCCGGAGAAAAATAAAGTTAAAATAAAAGAACCTGCAATTTTGATAATACCAAAATTACAAGCTGCTCCTTCTATCGACGGAACAATCGATTCGGAAGAATGGGCATACGCATCAGCAACGACTGGATTCTCCTCCTACGACGGATTATTATCCGCTCGCCAAACAACAGTTTTCGCTGGATATGATGATAAAAATATCTATCTCGCCTTTGTTTCCGATTTCGCTTCTTCGGGCGATCCCGCTCGTGGCAGGAAAGGCAGGCTTACACGCAAAGATCTTAGAGATAATCTGGATTTCATCGAAGTCTGGCTAAGAAAAAACAGCAAAGTCTTCTGTCAACTTATGGGTAATATGAATGAAGGACTCTTTCAGCGGTGGGTTAATACTAAAGGTCAGCCAATAAATGGAATTCAATATAAATGCTCAATTAAAATGAATCAATATCTTGCAGGTGGCAGATGGTTTGCGGAGCTTGCTATTCCGTTTTCCGGTTTGGGAATATCCGTTCCTAAAAACGGAGAAATATGGAAAGCTTTGTTTTGCAGAGATTTTGGTACTACGGGAAATCATCGCAGCGAAAAAGATTGGACATCGTCGGTTTATACAGGCGTAGGCTTCGACCGTTATGAAAATTATGGTTTGATAAAATTTTCCGAATCTGCTCCTGCAGTTCAAATTCGTGCATTTGGAGATATGCAAACAGGAGAAATTGCGATTCATGGAAGCATATACAGTCCGTCAAAACGAAAAACAAAAATAAAATTGCAAATTACATCTCCGGGCAAAGGAGTATTAGTTAAAACAGAAAAAATTGTGGATATAAAACAGCCTAACCGGAATATTCCCTTGAAAATCGAGGAAAAAATAAAAACTCATACAAAGATAAAAGCTAAATGCGATATTGCTGTTCAGGATATCAATAGCAATGAAACTCTTTATCATCAATATTTTGACTTTATATGCAGTTCACCGTTTAGATTGACCTGTGTTCCGCTGGCAAGAACAGGGGGGCTTCTGGTAGATATAGATGTTACGCGGGTCAATAACGTATCTAAAAATAGCAAAATCGAAGTCTTAATTAGTAAGCTCACAAATAACGACATAGCAAAAAAATTTCTTCTGGACATTCCCCGAAATCGACGTATTTTGTCCAATTTAAGTAACTGGCGAGCACCTGAAAAAGGATATTACAGCATAGAAGCACGAATCACAAGTAATGGTAAAATTATTGCAAAAACGAAAGAGCCTAAGGTTTGGCTTGGCGTTCCCGAATGGGCAAACAATAAAATCGGAATTACAGAGCAAATTCCTCCGCCGTGGCATGCAATTCGAATTGATAATCAAAAAGCGATTATTGCTGAGCGTACATATACAATTGCAGACAATGGCCTTCCCGAACAAATTATTGCGCGAGGCAAAAAATTACTCTCCAGACCAGCGAACATCAAAATTATTACAAACAGAGGCGTGGAAGATATTAGTTTCGATAGACTGAAATTGGTAAGCAAAACACGCGGAAAGGTAAGCTGGGAGCTTAAAGGACAATCCGATAGCTTCGAAATAAGAGGGAAGTTAACTCTCGAATATGACGGATTTTCGCTATGGAAGATAGATTTTAAGCCTATCAGGCCAACTAAAATTAAAGATATCATTCTGGACTTTGCTATGTTCGCTGACCGTGCGTTATATGCCCGAGCCAATATGATAGACGGACTGGCGGGAGGATATGCAGCTAATCTTGATGGATTTCATAAAGGCAAAGCAAGACTCATAGCTTTGACTTGGCATAGCCCGCAAGGTTGGATTTGGCCTGACAGGTTTTTCTATAACTTTTTTGTTGGTGATGACGATACGGGCATTAGCTTTATGACTCAGAGCGACCAATATCATAAAGGTAACAAACATATCGAAATCATTAACAAAGATAAGTTTCGGGATATTCGGATTCATCTGACTTCAAATCACAGTGTTTCATCAAAAAAAGGAGCGTTACATTATGAATATGCGTGGATGGGTCTTCCGATTCGTCCTATACCGAAAGACCCGAAAGCTTGGCACGTATGTATTGGCCCTGTCGGTGTTGTCGACCCACCGGTAGAAAAAATAGACCCCGAACTGTTTAAACAATGCCCCATTATCATAGGCGGTAGATATCTGAGATACGATTCTCATTACAAGGTTATCAATCCCGACCCACGTAAGCGCTATCCGCGTCGAGCTGGATATCAGCGTGCCGACGTAATCGGAATTATTCGGAAGCTAAACAAGTTCGGTTGTAAAGTTATTACGGACGGGATATATTGGTCTGCAATGGATACAAGTGCGCCGGAGACCAAACGACACCTTTTAGAATGGAAACTTGCACCGGGCGGATACTCATGGATAAATTACCAAAACGCTATGATGATAGCTGCTTGCCCTAACAGTTCTTGGCTCGATTTCCAGGTATATTCAGCCAAACGCATCTTGGAAAGTGGCATAAACGGTTTATATTTAGACGTCTCTTCTGAAAGCGGCTGTAATAACGTATACCACGATTGTGGCTACATAGGTGAAGATGGCCATCGCCACAAGACAGTAAATCTCTGGGCGATGAGAGAGCTTCATAAACGTGTATATACATATTACAAGACAGGTGGACGTGATGGAATAATTTATCATCATCACCTCGATAACGCTGCTTGGGCAGGATTTTGTGATGGTGGATATCAAGGAGAAGAATGGGCTGACCAAAGAGAAAAAGAATATAGAGAAATGACCCCTGCGTTTTTTCGTGCTATGAGTATGAAGAATCAATACGGTACACCTTA
>CAZLTF010000038.1:0-9652 GCA_964562195.1 uncultured Bacteroidales bacterium
AATGAAAGCGGATAGTAAAATACAAAAAAATACAAAAAATTTTTAATATTAATGAACCTTTTTCTTTTTCTTTTGTTCTGGTAATCATAAAACTTATAAATGATAGATGAAAGTTTTAAAAAATAAATAAAAAGATTAAAAATAATATTAAAATATTAAAAATAAGAAATAGGTAAAAAAGTAAATAATAATTAAAAAAATAGAAAAAATGAACAAAAAGAAAGAAGCAAAAGCATTGAAAGTAATTAATGGTCACAGAGGTAAAAAGATTGTTTATGAAACATATCAAGAAACTCGTCCAGAGATGGCTCAAAAATACCTTGAATTTATAGCAAAAAATGAGGATGCTACATATATTAAGTGGAATGAAGTGAAACAAAAGTTTATGTAATTGTTTTTGATTGATTTTTTGTTTATGAAAAAGGCTTGCTAAGTAGCAAGCCTTTTTTTATTAAAATATTTTTCTTTATATTTTAGAATCCAATTTTTAACTCATGTATTTTCAGGGGGTTGTAGGGTGTAAGTCCTGGAATGATCTGTAATAACTCTGCATATTCCATGCTGGGAGCTGTTTCCGCTTGAACAAAATGACCATCGGCGAAAAATCCCGGTGCTTTGGCATTTTGTAGATATGTAGCGAGTGTTGTGCTGTCTATGCTGGGATAAACTTCGTATATCTGATTGGTAAATACGTTGTTAATCGAATTTTCTACCAACAAAACTTCTCTCTCTTGACTGTCGAGTAGATTGCTTGGCAATCCTACTTCTGCGACACCTATGTCTTTTGTCAGGTTGCCGGCTGCCACAAATGCCCAGTCAAATCCTGTTTCTTGTGTGAAAAACTTGGCATATGGATGTTCAGAGTTGCCATAGATGCTTACGATATTGCCCTTTTTCCCAACAAACATTTTTAATGTACTCATATCATAAGGATGTGTCAACGGATCATCAATCTCAAATCCGCTAATGGATACGATCATGGTTTTCTCATATAGGGTAGCTGGACTTTCGTCATAATCTATGCGGAAACGCAAATTAGGATTCTCGGTTTCGTTGTAATTTAACTCATGTGGATTGAAGATGGCGACGCCGACGACGGGATCTCTGTTCCAGAACAATTCAAGACCTATATTTTCGGAAGAACTGCTTTTTAGATCCCTGATGGTTAGTTTAAACTCATAGATCTTCCCTTCAAATTCTTCTTTTTCTACTACGTCCAATTGTTTTTGTCGATGATCGACTTTGGAGGTGTAGGTGAAGGACATGGGTTTGTTGATGTGATACTCGTTGATATTGGTGATTAGCTCGTTTACGATTTTAGCACCGGTATAGCCTACGTGAACAAATGCGCGAAGGTGTCCATATATCTCACCACCTTGCAAGGTGTCCGTTTTGCTGTCTTTGCTATATAGCAACTTGCTATTCTCTCCTTGAAGGGCGCTTGGGATTTCAACCATAAATCCGGTTGGGAGGATGTTTTCATCATTGACTTGTGTTTCAGGATCATCTTTTTGACACGATTGAAATGCAATCATCAATCCTAATACTACTACTGCGAATACTACTTTTACTGTTTTCATAATTCTTTTTTTTAAAACATTATTACTTATTTTCAGTTCTAATACACTTCCCAATCCGTTTACCCTTACTTCGGGAATGGATTTTTTATTTTTCTTCGTTCTTTTATGTAATATTATTTCTTTTCTTTGTTTTACAATCTATGATTATTAATTATTATACAAAAATAGAAAAAGTCTAAAAATTAGAATACATCTAATTTTGTAACTCTAATAATATTAATGAGATACGAATATTGGCACGGGTTTTGCAAATATGGACTCAAAGTGTAATAATAAAAAATGATAAAGGGATGAAAAAAAAGGAAGAAAAAGCGTTAAAGGTGATTAACAGTCACCGAGGGAAAAAGATTGTGTATGAAACGTACCAAGAATCCCACCCCGAAATGGCACAAAAATATCTTGAATTTATTGCCAAGAATGAGGATGCCACTTACATCAAATGGGATGAAGTAAAACAAAAATTCGTATAATATTGATTCTATTTCAATATTGTCGGCATACACTCAATCGACTATGAGAAACATACTTCGTCTATTCGTGATTATGATAGCGAACCGGTATGACTTTTATGCTACGTGGGAGTGAGAGGATGTTTTATTAAGATTCTCCATCAAAAAAAAGGCTTGCTACTGCAAGCCTTTTTTTGTTGATTAGTCTTTCAGATTCCCAATCTCTTGGGTAAAGACACTATCGGCGACTTTTTGTATTTCCTGATATTTTTTATCTCTTGCCAACATTAGTATTCTTTGTAATGTTCCCAAAGCTTCGCGATAAGTATCTTCAAAAAACATAGCTTGTTTTTCCGTCAAACGGTTGATATAGTCAATATCTTCAATGGCATTGTCCATCATCACTTTCAAAAACGCTTTGCTTTTATCATCTGCTCCGGCATCGGCATAGATTTCTCCGGCTTGAATCATATAAATATCAGGGATAACCCGATCAACCGGAAATGCTTCAAAATATTTGTCCAATAGTTTGACTGCTTTTTCTTTTTCATTTGCCTCCATCAGCGCTTCTGCGGTAAAAAGAAAATCCAATTTTGTCATATAGATATTACGTGCAGATTCGCGATCGATATATACATCCGGATTTGCTAAGTTTCCATAATCAAAACGCATTAGATTTTCATATGCTTGCACGATATCAACGCCTCCAAAACCATTTGTATAATGCTTCGCTTTAACCGGCAAAAGTCTGGATACAGTACCAGTAAGATGGGCATATTTCGAAATATTCAAAACATCACTTACGCTGTTTGGACTAACAAAATAGATCGGTCGTTTCCAGTCGTTGGTGGCAATAAGATCCAATAGAAACAGGTCATTTTTGTAAAGAGCAAAGCCTTTCAATTTCCATCTTATTTCTTTGACCATATCTCCACGCATATATTCCGGCACTGCATTTTTGCGTACCATATCGGCAGAATCAATTTTTAGACTTAATTTGGAAGAAGGAAAGATGGGAAGTTCTCCGTCAGGAGTCATATACCGCAATTGTTTCAATTCTTTGGATACGAGCCGGATAACATCTTTTAGTTCCGGATATTCTCCTTTGATACGGTCATCTACCACTAAGGTCATATTTGTACCGTGTTCGTATTGTTCTTTGCTAAGTGTTAGCGGGAGAGGGTCGGATTCGTATTTTTTCTCCATCATCTGTTGGATATACCAATATCCCGAAGCAAGCATATAGTTTACGACTCTTACATCTCTTCTGATTCCCTCTACTTCTTGTGCATACCACAATGGGAATGTGTCATTGTCTCCATTGGTGATCACAATGGCATTGGGTTCACAAGAGTTGAGATAATTTTTTGCCCAATCGAGTGTGGCATATTTTCCGGATCGATCGTGATCGTCCCAATTTTCTTTTGCCATTATTCCGGGTACGAGCAATAATGTTATAGCGGTAGCGATGATGGCAGCGGGTTTTTCGGAGGCAAAACGTCTCACTCCTTCAAACACAGCAAGTACACCCAGACCAATCCATATTGCGAAAGCATAAAAAGAACCTACAAAAGCATAATCACGTTCACGTGGTTGCATTGGAGTTTGGTTGAGATATACAATGATCGCAAAGCCGGTTAATACAAACAGTGTCAGAACGATATATCCGCCTTCCTTATTTCTGTTAAATTGAAAAAATGCACCGAGAAGACCAAGCAAGAATGGCAACATATAATATTCATTGTGGGCTTTGCTCTGCATAGATTTGGGTAAATTGTCTTGTGGGGGTAAGCCCAGGAGATTCTCATCAATGAAATCTATACCGGTAATCCAATTTCCATTGTTAATTTCACCTTGACTCTCAATTTCGTTTTGTCTGCCCGAGAAATTCCACATCAGATACCTGAAATACATGTGGTTTACCTGATACGATAAAAAGAATTTGATATTCTCAAAGAAGGTTGGTTTGTAGATTATTTTGGTTTTCTCTCCTGTCTTTACGCGGATTGGCTTTCCTTTGCCGTACGTTTTGTAAACTCTTACGTGTTTCGGGTCGGGAGACCATAGCCGGGGGAAAATGGTGTTAAATCGATCATCATATTTGCGGTCCATTCCTTTCATGGCATTGGACATAACATATTTTCCTGTTTTGACATCTTTGATATAAATGGGGTCGCCATCTTCTGTAATGATATTGCCGACTTCGTCTCTTTTGTAAGGAGCATTGTAATAATGTCCCGTTAATAGAGGGCGGGAGCCGTATTGCTCACGTGCGAGATAGGGACGGAGCGTCAAAACATCCTTGGGCATATTTTCATTGATGGGAGTATTGGCTTCTGCGCGTATCACTATCATAAAATATGATGAGTATCCGATCATAATAAATGCTAAGCTCAATAAGCTAAGATTAAGCATTCGTTTTCCTTGTTTTTCGCTGTAGTAAATACCGTATGCCAAGATAATTGTGAAAAGTGCAACAAAGAAAATACTGCCGTAGTTGAACGGCAATCCCAATTCATTCACCATAAAATAGTCAAATGAATATGCCATAGAGGCGAAAGCTTGAACGATAATTGACATAATGATTAGCAAGACGGCAAGCGAAGCCCCCAAGGTAATAATAAATCCTTTCCACGAAAATGTGTATTTGCGGAAATAGATTACCAATGCGATAGCCGGAATGGCAAGCAGGTTAAGCAGGTGAACACCAATTGATTGTCCGATGAGAAAGGCGATCAAAAGTATCCACCGGTAAGCATATTTGGTGTCTGCTTCTTCATCCCATTTGAGAATTGCCCAAAATACGATTGCCGTGTAAAAGGAGGACATCGCATATACTTCTCCTTCTACGGCAGAAAACCAAAACGAGTCCGAAAAGGTATAAGCCAAGGCACCTACGACTCCACTGCCCAATATGGCAAAAATCTGTCCGTCACGCACTTCTTTGCTTTTGATAATTATCCTTTTGGCAAAATACGTGATTGACCAGAAAAGAAACAAAATTGTAAATGCACTTGCTATGGCAGACATAGCATTGACCATCATGGCGACTTTGGTCAAATCTCCAAAAGCAAGACTTGCAAACAATCTTCCGACTATCTGGAAAAAAGGCGCTCCCGGAGGGTGTCCTACTTCCAATTTGTAGGTGGTCGCAATGTATTCGCCACAGTCCCACCAACTTACGGTCGGTTCGATGGTTGATAAATATACGAATGCGGCGACGAAAAAGACAAGCCATCCGACAATAATGTTATACTTTTTTAATCGTTCCATAAATAGACTATTTTACAGGTGCGAAAGTAATTCTTTTTCTTTTTGTGCAAGATTAATTTTTCTTAAAATTTATCGGGGAAGTTGTCAACTCTCAAATACCCCTAAAATATACCTTCGGGGAATATATGGGGGCTGCTTCCGTGCAACGAAAACATCCTCTTTGAGAATAAAATAAATGCAAGACTTTTTGGATAAAGCTCTGATTTCTCTTGTATTCTATTATTGATGTATCTATGTAATTTATTCCTTTTCACCTGTTTGAGAGTTTTTCAGCAGACCCTAAATACTTTTTCTTTTTGCTATTATGTTATTACTCAAATTATGAATAATACGCCGGAAAAATAGCCGGCTCAAAAAGAAATCAGATGCGTTCCAATACTTCGATGATAAGTTTTTCTACGGCATCATGATAGGAATCGTTAAATTCTTTCTTGAAACGGTTGGCAATTGCTACACAGACTGTTAGAGTTTTGTGTCCGAGCATCTTTCCCAATCCGTAAAGCGCAGAAGTTTCCATTTCAAAGTTGGCAATACGATGTTGTTGGAAGTCAAATTTTGGAATGTTATTATAAAATTCGGGATGAGTAACTTCGAGTCGAAGCTCCCTGCCTTGAGGACCATAAAATCCGGGTGCTGTCAAGGTAATTCCATGAACAAATCCGTCTTGAAATTTTTCCAACAAGGATACGGACGATTGGACTGCATAAGGTCTTGGAAGGTCAGCGGAATAATTAAAGTAACGAATAAACTCCTGTGTCATTTCGCGATTGATAAATTCTTTGTGTGCCGCATAGAAATACAATAATCCATCCAGACCGATGGCATATTCGGAGGCGATAAATGCATTGAGAGGAATGTCGGCTTGCAAAGCGCCTGATGTTCCCAACCGGATGAGATTGAGAGATCGGTGTGCATCTTTTGCATGTCTGTTTTGCAAGTCGATATTGGCGAGAGCATCCAGTTCATTGATGACGATGTCCAGGTTGTCAGTTCCCATTCCCGTAGAGAGCACTGTACATCTTTTGCCTTTGTAATAGCCTGTTATCGTATGAATCTCACGATTTTGACGGTTTACTTCGATATTGGAAAAATGCCTTGCGATAAGATCCACTCTTCCCGGGTCTCCGACCAAAATAATATCATCTGCAATCTCGTCCGGGAATAAGTCTAAATGATAAATTCTACCATCCGGTTGAAGTACTAACTCCGAGCTTTTAATAATCTTTTTTCCTTTCATAATTTTTCTACTTTTGCAAATGTATAATCTTGTTCATTTGTTGTTTCTTCAAAAAACAAGCGGCAAAGGTAATTGATTATTGCATAGGTTTAACGAAAATGTTGAAGATTGGTTTTTATTTCATGTTTTTCCGGTCTTCCTTGAAGTTCTAAATTGAAATAATGAAAGCAGAAATAATTTCTATAGGAGATGAATTGTTGATCGGACAGGTGATCAACACCAATGCTTCGTGGATGGGAACCGAGTTGAACTCAATAGGAGTTGAGGTGCGTCAAATCACAGTAGTGAGTGATACGGATCAGGAAATTGAGAGAGCTATCACGGAAGCAATAAGTCATGTGGATATCGTTCTTTTGACCGGAGGTCTGGGACCTACCAAAGATGATATTACCAAGAAAACCTTGACACGAATGTTTGATGCCAAACTTTTTTTTCATCAGGATATTTACGAGCATATCCAAATTTTATTTAGAGTTAAGGGTTTGCCTGTTAATGAGTTGAATAGAGCACAGGCGGAGTTGCCGGATATTTGTGAGATTGTCCCAAATGAGATAGGAACGGCTTCGGGTATGTTGTTTCGCAAGGACAAAAAGGTGATTATTTCTATGCCGGGAGTTCCTTTTGAAATGAAACACATGATGAAACATCATATTCTTCCCCTCTTGAAAAAGGAATTTCAACTTCCTTTTATTCTTCATCGTACGATAATGACGACCGGAATGGGAGAATCCGAATTGGCAAAAGTCATTGAATCTTGGGAAGATGCATTGCCGGAGAATATCCGTCTTGCTTATTTACCCCGTCCGGGAATTGTTCGTTTGAGGCTGACGGCTTATGGAGAGAACAAAGAGCAGCTGGAAGATGTAGTTGCTCACGAGATATTGAAGTTAAATGAAATTATTCCCGATTTGATATTTGGTTATGATGATATTCCGCTCGAAGAGGTGCTTGGCAGCCTTTTGAAACAGAAATCAAAAACCGTGGCGACTGCCGAAAGTTGTACCGGTGGATATATTTCACATTTGCTTACGTCGATACCCGGTAGTTCCGAGTATTTTATCGGGAGTGTCGTCGCTTATGCCTACGATGCCAAAGAGGAGCTTCTGGGTGTGAAACATGATTCTTTGGTTCAGCACGGGGCGGTCAGTGAGATTGTTGCAAAAGAGATGGCGGAAGGTGTAAGAGAACGTTTGAAAACAGATTATGCAATTGCCGTTACCGGCATTGCCGGACCCGGAGGAGGACTTCCCAATAAGCCTGTAGGCACGATCTGGTTTGCGATTGCTTCGGAGCAGCAAACCAAAGCGATTATGTTGCGATTTGGCAATGACAGAATGAGAAATATTCGCAGAGGAACGATCGCAGCACTTAATATGTTGAGACTCGAATTGTTGAATTTGTAGCTTTTGTATTGCAATAAACAAGATGGGTTTGTAGTTAATATTGATAATATGTTGTAGGTATTTATTCTTTGTCCTGTTCTTTTTGAAATATAGAAACGAAGGAAACAAATAACAGTATATGCAAAAAAAAGAGAAATCGCAAACTGAAAAAGCGAAAACAACAAAAAAACTCCGGTCAAAATTCCGGAGATATTCCCTGATTTTGTGGGCTTTGTTTATAGGAGCTGTGCTTTCTGTATTTCTGCTGTTTTATGCAGTTTCGGAGGGCTATTTGGGCTATATGCCCAGTTTTGAGGAGCTTGAAAATCCAGACGTGAAATTAGCCTCCGAAGTCGTGTCGGCAGATGGAAAAGTGCTGGGTAAATTTTATGAGGAGAATCGTACGGGAGTAGAATATGATGAAATCAATAAACACGTCATTCAGGCTCTGATTGCTACTGAGGACGAGCGCTTTCGCGACCACTCCGGAATTGATTTCCGTTCGGTCGGAAGAGCTATTGCAGGTGTCCTTACAGGAAAATTTAAGGGAGGGGGAAGTACGATCTCTCAACAATTGGCAAAACTTATTTATTCTGAGAAGTCACATTCTGTTTTTAGTCGTGTAATTCAAAAATTGAACGAATGGGTGATCGCCGTAAAAGTCGAAAAACGATATTCCAAAGATGAAATTATTACAATGTACCTCAATAAATTTGATTTCCTCTACAACGCTATCGGTATTAATTCAGCTGCCAAAATCTATTTCTCAAAAACTCCTGACTCATTGAGTATTATCGAATCTGCCACTTTGGTAGGAATGATCAAAAATCCCTATTATTACAATCCTAAGATTCATCCCAAAAGAGGACTAAACCGGCGGAATGTGGTCTTGGGACAAATGCTGAGAAATAAATTTATCAGCCAAGCCGAATTTGATTCTTTGAAAACCTTGCCTCTGGATATGTCAGGATTCAAAAGAGAGAGCCATATTGCAGGACTTGCTCCTTACTTCAGAGAATATGTGAGAGTTTTTATGAAGGATTGGGTGAAAAATAATCTTAAGCCGGATGGAACCGAATATGATATTTATCGCGATGGATTAAAGATTTACACGACCATCGACTCGAGAATGCAGAAATATGCGGAAGAAGCAGTAAGAGAACATCTTGGCGGTGAATTGCAGGACGCTTTCTACAAAAACTGGAAGGGACGAAAATATGCACCTTTTTATTTTAAACATAATCCTGAGAAAGAAATCAAAAAATTGATGACTCAATCGATGAAAAGAAGCGAAAGATATCGCCATCTGAAAAAAGCAGGATTGGATTTTGATTCTATTCAGAGTATTTTCAATATTCCTACTCCGATGACTCTGTTCTCTTGGAAAGGAGATATTGATACGACGATGACTCCTATGGATTCGATACGTTATTATAAGTATATCTTGCATAGTGGATTGATCGCTGTGGAGCCGGAAACAGGATTTGTGAAAGCTTATGTCGGTGGGATTGATTATCGATATTTTAAATATGATCATGTCACGCAAGGAAAACGTCAGGTAGGCTCTACTTTCAAACCGATTTTATATACACTTGCTATGCAAAATGGAATGACTCCTTGTGATGAATTGCCCAATGTCCAACCTGTCATCACTTTACCCGAAGGGAAAACATGGGAACCCAAAAATGCAACCAAAGAAGAAGATATTGGCAAAAATATTAGCCTGAAGAA